>DATKXQ010000253.1:0-7962 GCA_035528975.1 bacterium | reverse complement strand
GCGCGCGGCCGCGAGGAAACCGCGCGCCCCGGGCCCAGCGACGATCACCCGGTCGACGAGGCAGTCGGCCTCGCAGACGGGCGCGAGCGCCGGTTGGCACACGACGGCCACCTCGGCCCCCGGTAATTTTTCCCTGAGAGCCGCGAGCGCGGGCCGGGTCACGAGCGTGTCGCCGATACGCAGGATCCGCTCGACGGCCAAAACGCGGTCGGGATGCAAGTTGGGGCCGCGGGCGCAGGGCCGGGCGAGGGCGAACGGCAGCCGGAGCGCGCGCCCCGCCGTCGCCTCGGCGGCGCGCCGCGCTTCGAATCGCCTCTTAAAACGTTCTATGTCGGCGGCGGGCGTCGACCCCATGGAACTTGACCCGGGTGATGTAAAATTCGTATAATACGCGGGCGGGACAGCGTAGACGTAAAACCATCGGCGCGGCGCGCCGGGAAGGCAAACGCCCCGGCGGCCGCGCTCGCGCATGCGGCGCCGTACGGGTCGCGGGGGCGGCGGCCGTCATTCGATGGAATAACCGGCGCGCGCCAAAGCCGACTCGAGCTCGTCGAACCCCGAATCCAGGAACGTCCCGGCGGCGTTGTAGTCCTGGACGCCGCCGTTGAAGGTCTTGACGTAGTCGCGTTGGATGCCGGTACCGCAGCGGCTCAGCGCCGTCATGTAAAGGTCGAACGAGCCCGCGATGAGCTTGTGCGCCTCGTCGAAGCCCTCGGGCACCGCGAGCTCGTCCAGCTCGAATTTAATCTTGTGGAGGTCCTCTATGACGACCTCGAGCTTCCAGGCGAGACTGTCCCGCTCGTCCTGGTCGAGATTCTCGCCGGGCCACACGAGGTAGGGCTGGGCGTCGACCAGCTTGGCGTTGAAACGCGCGGTAATATCCTGGACCGTAACGGAATAAGCCAGTACGGGGTCCGCGACGCCCTGGGCGCCGGCTACGGCGGCCAGCGCCGCCAGGGCGAGTAAACACGCAAACGCTCGGTACTTCATATGCGCCAACTCCTTTGCGAAGGTCTACAGCGCGACGGCCTTATTTTACGCGATGTGGGCCGCCGTCGCAAGGGATTTCGTAAACACCTCCATGAAACGACGCGCACGTAAAAGTAATAACGAAAGCCTCATCCGCCGGGGGATGCGCATCTCGATAATGGAGGGCGCGTTCGCGACCGTGCACATCGGCCTCACCGGCGGCGCCTTCCTCACCGGTTACGCCCTCATGCTGGGCGCCGGCGACATCTCGCTGGGCGTGCTGGCGGCGATACCCTTCGCCGCCCAGGTCTTCCAGCTCGCCTCCGCGTACGTCACCGGAAGAACGGGCAGACTTAAAACGCTCGCGATTTCGGGCGCAGCGCTGGGGCGGTTGTCCTGGGTCTTCGCCGGCCTCCTACCCTTTCTGCCTTTCGCGCCCGGGCCCGTACGCATCTACGCCCTCCTGCTGTTCTTCATCATCTCGTCGGCGTTTCTTATGATGACGTACAACGCCTGGGCGGTGTGGATGAGCGACCTCATCCCCGAGCGGCTGCGGGGCCGGTACTTCGGCATAAGGAACGTCATCGTCATAACCGTCAACCTGGTCGTTACGGTCGGGGGGGGACGGACCCTCGACGCCTTCAAGGCGCGGGGGGTCCAGGCCGAGGGGTTCGCGTTTATTTTCGGCGTCGCCGTGGCGGCCGCGGCGGTCGCGGCCATCCTCCTCGGCCGCCAGCCGGCGATGGCCTCGTCGCCGCCGACGCCGCCCGCCGAGGCCTTCCGGCGCCGCGTCGCCGAGCCGTTCCGCGACGCGAACTTCCGCCGGGTATTACGATTCTTCGCGGCGTGGAGTTTCGGCTGGGCGATACCGCTCGCGTTCTGGAACGTCTACATGCTGACCTATCTCAAGATGTCTTACTTCCAGGTCGCGCTCTTCGGCGGCATCACGAGCCTCACGGGCGCAGTCGGCCACCGCCTGTGGGGAGCAATCGGCGACCGCGCGGGCAACAAACCGGTCCTCGCTATCTGCGCCGCGGCCGTCGGCTTCCTGCCGCTATTCTGGCTTACGACCCGGCCCGAGTTCATTTACCCGGTGTGGGTTATCGCCGTGTGGGCCGGCATCTCCTGGGCCGGCTTAAACCTGGTCGCCTTTACGATGCCGCTCGCGCTTTCGCCGCGGCTGAGCCGAACCTATTACATCGCGGCCTTCGGCATCGTAACCGGCGGGGCGACGTTCATCGCCTCCACCCTGGGCGGCGTGATCGCCCGCGCCGCGAGCGGCTACGAATGGGTGATAGGCGGCGCGGTTTTCATAAACTACCACCTGCTCTTCATCCTGTCCTCCGCGGGCCGGTTCGCGAGTATCCTGTTGCTCAAACCGCTGCGGGAGCCCCGCGCCGTCGGCATCCCCACGACGCTATCGTACGTCGGCGCCGCTCTCCACCACCGCCTGGCGGCCGCGCGCCAGGTCTTCCCGGAATGGGCCCGCCCGCGCAAAAAACGTGACGACGACTAAAGACCTCCTGGCCGAAATCTACCGTCGCCTCGACGAGGCGTACGGCGACCAACGCTGGTGGCCGGGCGACACGCCGTTCGAGGTCGCGGTCGGCGCCATCCTTACGCAGAACACGGCCTGGGCCAACGTCGAGCGCGCCATCGCCAACTTGAAAACGGCCGGCCTGCTCGAGGCCGCGAAACTGGCGGCGCTGCCGGCGTCGGCCGTCGCGCCGTTGATTAAACCCGCGGGTTATTACAACGTTAAGGCGCGGCGCCTCCGCTCTTTTCTGGACTTCCTCGCCGAAGAGTGCGACGGCGACGTCGCGGCCCTGGCGCGCCGCGACCTTACCGACGCCCGCGAGAAGCTGCTCGCCGTACGCGGCGTCGGCCCCGAGACCGCCGACTCGATATTGCTTTACGCCTGCGGCCTGCCGACGTTCGTCGTCGACGCCTACACCTACCGCGTCCTGCACCGCCACGGCCTGGCGGAGGAGGCCGCGACGTACGACGAGGTGAAAGAAATCTTCGAGTCCAATCTGGAGGCCGACGCGGCGTTGTTCAACCAGTACCACGCGTTGCTGGTGCGCGTGGGCCGGGAGCGCTGCCGCCGGCGCGAGCCGCGCTGCGCCGGTTGCCCGCTGGAAGAAATCGGCCGGGGCTAGCGGCGTGAAACGTCCCGTCGCGACGCAGAGGGTAGTCGGGGTTTTAAACGTCCGCAGAATACAGAACGCGGCGCCGGCCGGCGTCGTCCTCCACGACCAGGGCGCCGTCGTCGGTCAAATCCACGGCTACGCCGGCGACGCCCGTACCGGCTATGCGGACGCGGTGCCCCAGCGTAACGTTGCGGTTGCGCCAGGCGGCAATAACCGGTTCCGGCCCGGCCGCGAGCCAGCGCTCGAGCCACCGCTCCAAGGAGTCCAGCGCGGCAGTCGCCAGGGCGTTCCTGTCGATATTTTTCGCGCCGGCCATGGCGAGGGACGTAACGGGATAGAGGACGCGGGACGGAAAATCGTAAGGACATTGAAAGACGTTTACGCCGACGCCCAGTATCAAAACGTCCGGTTCGGCGTACGATTCGGCCAGGATGCCGCCCAACTTGGAACCTTCCCACATGAGGTCGTTGGGCCACTTCAACGCGGGACCCAGGTCTACGGTGGCCGCTATGGCGTCGGCGGCGGCCACCCCCGCGACCAACGACAGGAGCCCGTACTCGCGCGGGAGGTGCCCTTTCTCGAGGACGACGGACATATAGAGGCCGAGCCGCCGGGCCGAAGCCCAGCCGCGGCCGTACCTGCCGCGGCCGGCGGTCTGCTCCTCGGCCAGGACCGTGGTGCCGTGGGAGGCGCCGCCGAACGCGATTTCGCGTGCCTTCGCCATCGTACTCACGACGGTGTCGAAAGTAAAAATCGCGTCGGCCATGGGACCGGCGACGAGGCCGGCGACGGCCCTGGCGTCCAGCGGCGGCGGCAGCTCCCGGCGATACCCCGTACGCTCGTCGCCGACTATTCTGGCGCCCTCGGCCTTGAGCGCCTCGACGGCGGCGGCCACGTCGGCCGGCTCGAGCGACGAGGCCGCGGCGAGCTCCGAGGCCGAAGCCGCGCCCTCCGTCGGCAGACTATCGTAAAGCACGCCGAGCAGTTTGACCCTTTCGGTCGCCACGGCCCGCATACTAAACTAAATCTACGACCCTGTCAAGGCGGTTAAATATGGAAGAGAAACTCAGGGAACTTTGGGACGTCGTCGCGCGGCTCCGCGCGGAGTGCCCGTGGGACCGCGAACAGACGCACGCGTCGATGCGCCGGTTCCTGCTGGAGGAAGCGTACGAGGCCGCGGAGGCGATTTCGGAGGGCGACGACGAGGCGCTGCGAGAAGAGCTCGGCGACATGCTGATGCACGTATTTTTCCACGCCCGCATAGCCGAGGAGCGCGGCGCTTTCGACCTCGACGACGTCGCCGGGTATATAGTCGACAAGTTAGTCCGGCGCCACCCCCACGTCTTCGGCGGCGCCGACGTCGCCGACGCCGCGGAAGTAATCACGAACTGGGAGACGATAAAGGTGCGCGAGGTGGCCGGCCGAGGCCTGCTCGACGGTATCCCCAAAAGTCTGCCGGCGATACTGCGGGCCCGCCGCATCCAGGACCGCGCGCGCTCGGTGGGCTTCGAGTGGGAGGACGTCGGCGGCGTCCTGGACAAGATCGAGGAAGAGGTGGGCGAGCTGAAGCGAGAGCTCGCCGGCCGCGACCGCGACCGCGTCCGCGCCGAAGTCGGCGACCTCTTCTTCTCGTTAATCAACCTCTGCCGCTACGCGGACGTCGACCCGGACGAAGCCCTCAACGTGACCAACGACGAATTCATCCGCCGCTTCCACGCGATGCAGGAGGCGCTGGCCGCGGAAGGGCTCGAGCTGGCCGAAGCCACGCTCGAGCGGATGGAGGAGAAATGGCAGGAGGCGAAGTAGGCCGCCCTCGGCCGGTTAGCGTAAAACGACCGCGACCCGCCGCGAGGCGGGTTTCGCTTTCAGCCGGCCGCGCTAGTCTTCGACCGCGGCGGCCTCGCCCTCGGCGACCGTCAGGATGCGGATGCGTTTGATCAGGTCGCCCTGCTGGATGCCGTCGACGATGCCCATCCCGGTCACGACGACGCCGAAGACGCAGAAGTTATCGTCCAGGTGCGGCGAGTCCTTCTTCAATATGAAGAACTGCGTCGGGCTCGTGTCGCCGTAAATCACGTCGCCGGTATCCTCGTCCGGCCGCGCCAGCCGAGCCATGGAGACGGCGCCCCGCAGGCACTCGCGGACGTCGGCCTCGACCTCCAGCGAGATGTCCGGGTTCTCGCGACCCACGAGCGTCGCGTCCCCCGCCTGGACGACGAAGTCCGGGACGACGCGGTGGAACGGAATGCCGTCGTAAAATTTATCCTCGACGAGCCGGACGAAGTTGGCCGCGGTCTCGGGGGTTTCGGCCTCGAGGAGTTGAACCTCCACCGCGGCGCCATCCTCGAGCTCGAGCACGGCGACGTTGGTTCCCGGCGGCAGCGCCCTCGCCTCCGCCGACAGGCGGAGCGGCATCTCTTCTTCTTCGTACTTTAGGGCGACGTGAGTATCGCCGTACAACTCCTCCGCGGCCGAGGCGCAAACCGCCAAAACCGAGGCCGCGACGACTAAACCGAAGAATCGCTTCATATTCGACACCTCTTAAACGTTGGAGCCTCGTTCCCCATAGGACTACAGGTGAAAAAGGCCGTCTTGTCTACCGCCGAAACGCGTAAAAACCCGCCTCGCGGCGGGTCCTTACGGGCCGGAACCGCCGACGCTACGACGCTTCCGGCGCCGGCTCCTCCGCGGCGGCCGGTTCCTCGCCGACGATGAGCACCCGGACGCGCTTGATCACGTCGTCGCGCTTGATTCGGTCCACGACGTCCATACCGCTAACCACGACGCCGAAGACGCAGAAATCCGGGTCGAGGTGCGGCGAGTCGCCGGTGAGGACGAAGAACTGCGTGGGGCTGGTGGCGCCGTACTCGCCGGCGCCCTGGTCGAAGGAGCGCGCCATGGAGACGGCGCCCCGCACGCACTTCCGCTTGTCGGGCTCGGCCGGAATTTCGATCGCCGGGTTCTCGCGGCCCACGAGCGTCGCGTCGCCCGCCTGGACGACGAACCCGGGCTCGACGCGGTGGAACCGAATGCCGTCGTAGAACTCTTCCTCGGCGAGCTTGATGAAATTGGCCGCGGTTTTGGGCGTCTCCTTGGTGAAGAGTTCAATCTGGACGACGCCCTCCGGCATCTCGATTACGGCGACCTCGGTCCCCGGGGGAAGCTTTTGCGCCTCGGCCGAGAGGCCGAGGGACGTTTCGAGCGGGGCGGCGGCCTCGGCGGTCTCGCCGGTGGCCTCCCCCGTCGCCGGCGCCTCGGCTTTCTTCTGGCAGCCGGCCGCGGCCAGGACGACGACGGCCAAAAATCCAGCTAACGTAACGTAACTGCATAACCTCATAATCGTACCTCCTGCGGCGTTCAACCGCTTTCGCATACGGGATTCTATATAGCGCAGCCGGTTTTGTCCAGATTTAAATGCCGGCCGCTATAATAATACTTGACACCCCGGCGCTTTTTTCATAAACGTTAACGGCCGGTTATCTCGAGTAATTAGGGTAACGCAATGGGTACTTTTAGGCTGTCGAGGAAATATCAGGCCATCCTATTAGGGTTGGCGATCTTGGCGGCGGCCGCGGTCTTCAGCTGGTGGTGGCCGCTGCCCTCCGCGCGGCTTATCGGCGCCGGCCCCGCGGTGGGCGTGCTGCTCCTGGCGTTCGCCTCCGGGTACGTGGATACGAGTCTGGGGATGGGCTACGGCGTAACGCTGACGCCGGTGCTGTTGCTCCTGGGCTACGAACCGCTCGAGGTCGTCCCGGCGGTAGTGGCGTCGCAGCTGGTCCTGGGCCTGGTCGGGGCGTTCGCCCACCACGCGATCGGAAACGTGGACTTCCGGCCGGGGACGCGGGCCTTCTGGATAACCGCGACGCTCGTGGGGGCTTCGGTCCTGACGACGGTGGGCGCGGCGGAGCTCGCCGTGCGCCTCCGCGCCGACGTGCTCGAGGCGTGGATCGGCGTCGTCGTGCTGGGAGTCGGCATCGCTACGCTGGCCACTTTCGGCCGGCATTTAAAATTCTCCTGGTTCAAGATTTTCCTGCTGGGCGGCCTGGCGGGCTTCAACAAGGGCTCCACCGGCGGCGGCTACGGCCCCATCGTCACGGGCGGCCAGATCCTCTTCGGCGTCTCGGCGGCCAACGCCGTGTCCATCACGACGCTGGCCGAAACGGTCGCCTGCATGGCGGGTGCGCTGACGTACTTCCTGGGAAGCGGCAGCATAGACTGGACGTTGACGCCGTTCCTCGTAGCAGGGGCGATAGCCGCGGTCCCGTTCTCGGCGCTGACGGTGCGGGTGCTGAAGCCGCTGCAGCTGAAAATATCCGTGGGCGTATTGACGTCGGCGCTGGGCCTGCTGTTGCTGCTGAAGATGTTCGTTTTCTAACGGCCCGGCCGCCCAACGCGGAATGAGGCCCGGCGCGAGGCGCCGCGTTTCCCTTCTCCGCTCGACCCTTCCCCATCGCCGAGTTTTATGCGCAAAAAAACGCTTGCTATTATATATAGTATTATGATATCCCATATCGGATAAATTAATTACATCCGATAACATCCGAAATCACAGGCGCCGGCCCGTCCCGTCACCGGACGTCGGCCAGAGTCGTTTTCTCGAGCTTAGCGGAGCCGTAATCGCGGATGTCCTTAAATACTGCGACGAGTTTCCGCTCCTTTTCGACGGGGGTAGTTCCGTAAAAATGTTCGCTCACCGAGTCGGTAGGCGCGAGGGCGCCGTCGAAAAGGCGGACGATGTCGGCCAGCGGTATGTGTTCGGCGGGTTTAGCCAGCCGGTAGCCGCCGTGCTGCCCCTTGGAGCTCCGCACGTAACCGGCCCGCTTCAGCGCCAGCATGATCTGCT
>DATKXQ010000252.1:0-2507 GCA_035528975.1 bacterium | reverse complement strand
CCGCCGACGATTATAACCTAAACGGCTACCGCCGTAAAGTTAAACGATAAGGAAAAGGGCGGCCGCAACCGCCCTCAAATAATTCCGGCCGCTCGCGGGACTACAGGTCCCGGTTCGAGATGTCCTCGGCGATTTCTTTGAGGCGCTCGCCCTTCACGTTCATCTCTTTCTCGAGCTCCTCCATGCGCCGTTCTTTTTCCGCCGGACTTAGGTTGGGGTCCATCGCGATCGTCGCGATTTCCTTCGTCAGCTCCTCGATCTCTTGGTTGAGCTGCTGGAGCTCTTTCTCGTGTTCCTTCGCGGCCTTGACGTCCGGGATGCCGGAGTCCTTCATGCCGGGTATAATGTCGAGGTCGGCCTTATCGGCGCAGCCCTTGCAACACCCGCCGGCGAGCAGCGCCGCGGCGCATAAAGCCGCGAGGCTAAGTATGACTGCAATTTTCTTCAATTCTTTCCTCCTTGGGTGTGGGGCCCGTCGGGGGCCCCGAGTCGTTTTCCTGGGCGCAGAGCCGCTCGTAGATGATCGCGGCCAGCTGCATGAGATTTTCCGTATCGGCGGCGTTGTAACGCAGCAGCGTCTCGAGCGCGCCCCTCGCGCCGCGGCGGTGCGCCTGCCAGAGCTTGACGGCGGCGTAGCCGTCGAGGCCGTCCACGTCCTCGTCGCGCGCGATGTCGAACAGCTTCTCCACTTTCTTCAGGCCGCCCTTGATGCCGGCGCGTTTGGCCGCGATGCAGAGGTCGTAGTGCGGGACCTCGAACCCCAAATACGAGAATTCTTTCTTTAAAAAGGGCAGGTCGAAGTTGGCGCCGTAGAAAGTTACCAGGAGCTTGACGCCCTCGAGCGCGGCGTCTATCGCGTCGCCCGAGAGGTTTTTACCGGCGACGAGCTGCGTCAGGCCCCGGCCCGGGCGGTATACCCCCACGACCGTCGTCTCGTCGTAGGGCGGTGCCTGGCCCGTGCTCTCGATGTCGAGGCAGGCCACGTCTTCGCGGAAGACGTCGAAGAGCCGCCAGTGTTCGTTCCGCGCGAGCGACGCGTAGAAGAACTTCTCATCCCGTTCGGCGAGCGCCGCGCGCCACCGCTCGAGCTCGGCCGCCCACAAGCTGTTGCGCCGCGGCGACGTGAATCTGACGCCGCCGCGTGTGATGAAGTCGTCCCAGCTCCCGACGCCCTCGCGCCGGATGAGCCGTTCCGTGTAGGGGCCGACGCCGTTTAAAATCCTGAAAGTTTTCCGTATCAAGGGTTACGCTCCGTTTCGGCCGGCCGGCCGGTACAGGCCCAGAGGTACGCCAGCGCGCCCGCGACGCCGCCGGCCAGGTCGGCGCCGAGGTCGACGATGTCGGCGCTGCGGCCGGGCACGAAGATCTGGATGACCTCGGTCCCGGCTCCGACGACCGCCACGGTGAAGAAGGCGACGACGAACGAGAACGTGCCGCCGCGGCGAACGGCGCCCGCCATCGCCCGGGCCGCCAGCGCGCCCAGAAGCGCGTAGGCCGCGGCGTGGCGTACTTTGTCGATATTAAGCGCCGGCGGCTGCGGCGACTCCGGCAGCGCCACGAAGGCGAAAATGACCAATACGGCGGTCCAGGCCGCCAACGGTAGATAATATGATTTTACGGCGTTCACGTCAACAGCGCCCGCGCCAGCGCCAGCGCGGCGCCCTTGTGCGGGATGTAGTGGCCGCGGCGGAGGTCCGGGTCCGCGACCTGGTTGGGAGTGAAGGTCGCGACGCCGACGCAGCTCGGGCAGCCGTTCTCGCACTCGCAGCCCGCGACCAGCTCTTCGGCGGCCTTCAGCACCTCGGCCAGCTCGTGGTAGGCATGTTCGGCGTAGCCGAGGCCGCCGGGGTAGACGTCGTAGATGAAGGCCGCCGGCGTGCCCAGGTTCGACGAATCGACGACGCCGCGCAGGTCCCGCGGGTCGCACATCGCAAACAGCGGCACCACCGCCAACAGCGCGTTCTTCAGGCCCACCAGCCCCTCGAACGGGTTATATCCCATCCGTTGGATGTCGCCCAATACCTCCGGCCCGGGCGCGACGTAGAAGGCCGCGGTCTCCAGCTCCACCGCCGGCAGCTCCAGCGGCGACCACCCGATGGATTCCAGCGAGTAGAATTTTATTTTCTTGAAGCCCACCGTCCGCCAGGTGACGAGCGCCTCGCCCAGGCCGAAGGCGCCGGCGGCGTTCTCGTGCGACTCCAACGTTTTCTGCAGCCGCAGCGTCGCCTCGACCATGGCCTGCGTGTAGTAGTCGACGTCGCGCCGCTCGACGAAGGCGACCTTCTGGCCCAGCTCGAGCTCCCGGACGAAGTACGTCTCGCCCTGTTGGAGGTATATGGCCTCGGCGTAGAGCTGCTCCAGCGCGCTCTCGTAGTCCAGCGTCCCGACGACGACGTTGTCGCGGCCGGCGTCCATTATCGTTACGGTGTTGTCCGACGAGGAGCGCAGGTTGACGCCGGCGGCGGGGTAGTCGCTCGAGAGCCACCAGTACTTGCCGTCCTTGGCGG
>DATKXQ010000251.1:0-2248 GCA_035528975.1 bacterium | reverse complement strand
TCTATAGGGATTTTTTGGATTAGGGTTAATGTTGGAGGTAAGCGAAAGCGCGGGCGTAATAAAAAGCTCTCGCGGATTGTTTAAAACGTAGGGGACGACCTTCAGGTCGGCCCGCGATAATTACTTATTGATAAGAGAATAAGGTGGCCGGGTCTAAAGACCCGGCCCTACTTCAAGGCGTCGCCCTCCGCATATTATTATAAAGTGGGGCCGACATTCCTGTCGGCCGAGGATAATAAGCCGTTGCCCGCCGCTACAAGCGCCCCACACGGGCGTTTTTTTGCTATAATAAATCGTTATGGCCGTGGACGTTGTCGGCATACATCCCTACGGCGTGGACTTGGGCGTTTCGGACCGCACGCCGCCGCTGGGGCTCCTCTGGATCGCCGCGGCGCTCGAGCGCGCCGGCTACGGCGTCGCGATGTACGACCAGCAGGTGGCCGAGGAGGACGTGGACGCGTTCCTCGCGGCGACGCGGCCCCGGCTCGCGCTCATCGGCGGGACCTCGCACGGCCGCTTCGTAGCGTTCGACTACGCCCGCCATATACAGGAGATCGACCCCTCGATAACGGTCGCGTACGGCGGCCCGCACGCGAGCTTCACCGCGGCGGAGACGCTGGCGCGCATCCCGGAGATAGATATCGTAGGCCACGGCGAGGGGGAGGAGACGTGCCTGGAGCTGGCGGCGTGGAAGAAGGCCGGCGGCCGCCCGGAGGAGCTGGGGACGATAAAGGGGATTACCTTCCGCGGGCCGAGCGGCGGCCTGGTGACGACGCCCCCGCGCGAGCGCCTGGCCGACCTGGACGCGCTGCCGCTGCCGGCCCGCCACCTCGTCCCGATGGGGCGCTACCGGCTCGTCATGGACCTCCTGGGCACGCCGGGGACTATAATCATGACGTCGCGGGGGTGTCCCATCGCGTGCGCCTTCTGTTCCGAGTCGCACTTCTTCGGCCGCCGCTTCTTCACGCGCTCCGCCCGCCACGTCGGGGACGAGGTCGAGGAGGTGATGACGCGGTGGGGGATTAAAGGCCTGCAAATATTCGACAGCACGTTCTCGCTGCGGCGGCAGCACGTGCTGGACTTCTGCGACGAGCTCGAGCGCCGCGGGATCGATATCCCCTGGGCGTGCCAGGTCCGCGTCAATACGGTGGACGAGGAGTTGCTGGCGCGGATGCGGGAAGCCGGGTGTTACGTCGTGGCTTTCGGCGTCGAGTCCGGCGACCAGGAGGTCCTCGACCTTATTAGCAAGGGGATAAAATTGGACCAGGCGGTCCGGGTAATGAAGTGGTGCCGGGAGCTGGGGCTGGCGACGCGCGCGTCGTTCAGCCTGGGCCACCCGGGCGAGACGTACGAGCAGGCCAAGAAGACCAACAAGTTCGCCCGCAAGTACGCGCGCTACATGACGTTCCGCGGCTACAATCCGGGCGTCCGCATATACCCCGGGACGCGCGTCGAGGGGTACGCCCGCGAGCACGGCCTGATGCCGTCCGGCTTCGACTGGGCCGCGCCCTACGAGAACGCGGAGAACGAGAAGCTATTCAAATTGAAAGACAACGTTCCGCTCTTGCTGCAGCCGCAGCTCGGCGTGAGGGAGCTCAGGCGCCTGCGGCTGCGTTTTTTGCTTGGATATATGCTAACGCCGCGTTATATTTTGACGAAGGCCGTGCGCGCGGTCCGCGTCGGCGAGGTGCGGCGATTGTGGCGCGGGCTGCTGCGCGGCCTGGGCTTCAAGGTAAGGCGAGAGGAGGACCGCGTCCGCGACGTGCCGCTCGGGGCGGCCGGCGACGCGGCCAAGCGCTAACCGATAGAAACGCCCCACGGGAGGAAGTATGGGGGCAGGCATACTCGCGGTGCACCCGCGTGACCCGGACCTGCGTTATTTCGAAAAGATGCCGCCGCTCGGGATGCTCTGGCTCGGCGGCGAGCTCCTTCGCGCGGGCCACGGCGTCGAGTTCGTGGACCAACAGGTCGACGCGCGCGAGCCGGCTCAGGTGGCCGAGGAGTTGCGGCCGCCCTTGGCCCTCGTAGGCGGCACGAGCCACAGCCGCTTCGCCTCCTTCGAGACAGCTTCCCGCATCAAAGAAGTATCCCCCCATACCGCCGTAGTTTACGGCGGCCCGCACGCCACGTTCACCGCCGCCGACACCCTTCAAAATATCCCCGCCATAGATATTATCGTCCGCGGCGAGGGCGAGGAAACCTGCCGCGAGTTGGCCTCCTGGATGGATGCGGGTGGCCGGGCCGAAGA
>DATKXQ010000250.1:0-3430 GCA_035528975.1 bacterium | reverse complement strand
GACGGCGACCCGCCCGATTTCACGGCGGATGATTACGACGGCAATTACCCCTGAGCGCGGAAGCGACGGAGAAGGCTTATCACCGGCGACGAGAAGAGGATAATCCTGGGCACCGGCACCGCGCACGGCCTCGTCCATATGACGATGGTCACGTTCGCCGCGGTGTTGACGCCGATGCGCGAGAGCGTGGGCGCCGGCCTGTTCGCCATCTCGGTAGTGGGCACCATCTCGTATTTCTCCTTCGGGTTGCTGGCGCCCGCGAGCGGTTTCCTGGCGGACCGCATCGGTTCGCGTCGGGTTCTGCTGCTGTGCTGCCTGGGGATGGCGGCCGGCAGCTTAGGCGTCGCGGTGGCCCAAAACATTTACACGCTGGGCGTATCGCTCGGCGTCCTCGGCCTCGCCGCGGCCCTGTACCACCCGGCGGGCCTCTCGCTCATCGCCCGGCGCGTCGTCGGCGTCGAGAAGGCCATGGCGTACCACGGCATCCTGGGGACGCTGGGGTTGGCGCTGGGGCCGGTGGTCGCGGGGGCGATGACGGCCGCCGTCGGATGGCGCTGGTCGTACGTGGCGCTGGCGGCGGCGCTGGGGGGCCTGGGCGCGGCCTTCGCGGCGCTGGCCCGGGGGGGAGGACGCCGGCTCGGGCGGGGGACGCCCGAGGCCGTAAACCTGCCGCGGAAAACCCTCCTCGGCGCTCTGCTCCTCTTCTACGTCATCGCCGTCATGAACGGCTTCATTTTCCACGGCGCGACGACGTTCTTGCCGACGCGCCTCGCGACCGTCAAGAATTTATTCGTGGGCAACGTCGCCACGACGGCGACGCTGCTGGTGGGCATCGCCGGCCAGTACGTCGGCGGCCTGTTGGCCTCCCGCTGGCGGTACGAGCTCGTCCTCGCCGGCTCGTTTCTCTTCTCGGGTGCGGCGCTACTATTACTCGGAACCAGCCACGGCGCGTTTCTGTTCGCGCCCGCGCTGGCGTACGGCTTCGCCCACTTCTCGACGCAGCCGGTGACCAACACGCTGGTATCGCGCCTGGCCTCGTCGCGGCGCCAGGGCGTCGCGTTCGGCGTGAATTTCTTCCTCGCTTTCGGCCTCGGCTCCTTCGGCATCGGCTTCGTGGGTTACGTCGGCGAGAAATTCAACCTCGGCGAGGCCTTCACGGTGCTGGGAGCGGTGGGCCTGCTCGCGGTGCCGTTCACTTTCCTGTTGTGGCTGCTGCGGCGGCGCGCGGCGGCGGCGCCGCGCATCCGGGACCCCTTCACGGACATCCCGCGGTGACGCGCCGCCCGGGCGCCGGATTGAATATGGCGGGGGTTACTTGCGGCCCACGATGCACGTCAACCACGCGAAGCGCGCGAGGAACGGAAGGCGGCGTAGCGCCGAGTGCTCGAGGTTGACTAAGCGCCGCAGCCAGGCCCGCGGGAGCGGCACGACGTGTAATACGGGCGTAGCTACATGGTATTCCGCGTGGGAGAACGCCGAAAACAGAGGTGCGTACGACGCGACTTCCCCCAGCGTCAGGAAACTCACCCTCTGGATCCACTCGTGGCCGAGCACCTTACGGGCGAACCTGGTCAAGACCGCGAAAGGATTGCGTTTCATGTTCTCGACCAGCCAAACGTAGCCCCCCGGTTTGAGAACGCGTAGCATCTCTCGCAACGCCGCCGGTCGGTCGAAGAATACGAAGACGGATTTCGTGAAAACGACGTCGAAGCTCCCGTCGCGGAACGGCAGGACTTCGCCGTTCAACTGGACGAGCGAGAACGTCGGCGGGCCGTTTTTCCTTGACTCCGCCGCCGCCTCCGTTAAATAATGGAGGCGAAGGTCGCCGCCGACGACGGTTGCGCCCTGCTCGGCGAACCAGGCGCACATCCGGCCTCGCCGGGGGCCGATCTCCAAAACCTTTTTCCCAGCGAGTTCGCGGCCCACGTGCGAGAGGCCGAAGAGGAACGGGGCCTCCCAGAAACGGGGGTTCCATTCCAAATAATAATCGAGCTCGTTTTTCATATTATACGGAGAGCGACTACCGGAAACGCCGCACCCCGTACCTTATAACATCGACGCCCCGGCCGCAACACATAATTAGTTCTTCCACACGCCGCGAGGAGAAGCATATGGACAAAGCCGCAAAATATCGAACCGTTGTGGTCGCCGCGTTTTCGCTCGCGGCGGCCGCGGCCTTCGCCGCGGGGGACCGCTACGGCGGCCACACGCTCGAGTTCGGTACCCGCGACAGCGACTTCGCCGCCGACTACGTCTCGTTGCTCCAATCGGACCTCTCGCGGCTGGGGTACGACGACTACCTCATGAAGTCCGGCAAACTCGAGAGCGTCTTCGGCCCGGCGACCGGGGCCGCGGTCAAGGCGTTCCAACGCGACTGGGGCCTTTCCGCGAACGGCGTCGTGGGCGCCGAGACGACCGCCGCCCTCGAGCGCGCGCTGGCCGGCGAGAAGCCGCCCACCACCGGCCCCGCGCCCCGGCTCACCCTCCTCACCTCCGCCCAAATCACCATCGAGGCCGGCAAGAAGGGGAACTTCGAGTTCCAACCCGAGCCGGGCAAAACGTACGTCCTCACCGGCGACGGCGAGTGCCTGGAGTGCGAGATAATCAACCCGTACGGCGCGTACGCCCGGACGAAGCCGCCCGCCGCGGACGTGCGCGAGGCGTTGGCGGCGTTGGGCGACGAGGGCAAGGCCGTGGTCTTCGACGACATCCCGTTCGCCGGCAAGTACATTATCGAGGTCGAGCCGCTCAACGACCTCAAGGACATCCCGGTCCTTATCCGCATCTACGAGCTGACGAGGTAGCGACGTGCGCGAGCTTTGGAGGATGTGGGGCAACACGCGGATGGTCGTGCTGGCCGCGGCCACCGCGGCCCTCTACGCCGCGCTCCTCATCCCCTTCAAGCCGCTGGTCCTCATCCCCGGCCTGACGGAGATGCGGCCCGCCGCCGCCATCCCCCTCGTCGCGGGCCTGCTCTTCGGGCCGGCGGGCGCCGTGGGCGCGGCGCTGGGCAACCTCCTGGGCGACTTCTTCGGCACGCTGGGGTGGGGCAGCATCTTC
This sequence comes from bacterium, assembly GCA_035528975.1. Lineage (GTDB taxonomy): Bacteria > RBG-13-66-14 > B26-G2 > WVWN01 > WVWN01 > WVWN01. The sequence continues at coordinate 370 of DATKXQ010000250.1, read as the reverse complement.
GGCCTGGGCGGCAACTTCCTCCTCGGCTACATCCCCTACCGGCTCGTGCGCGCCTCGGACCGGGAATACCTGGCGTCGTGGCGCGGGTTGGTCGCAATCGAGGCGGCGGTGGTCCTGGCCGCGGCGGCCTGCGGCCTCTTCATCGGCTGGGGCGGCGACCTGCTGGGCATCGCGCCCTTCGCGGCGCTGGGCAACGTCATCGTCGCCAACGACGTCATCTACCCGGCGATACTCGGGCCGCTGCTGCTCAAGGCGCTCGACAAGCGCGTGCGGCGGCTGGGCCTCTTATACCCGGACGTGCTCGACGTTCCGCCCGGGCGCAGGCCGCGGACCTTCATAATCGGCCTTATTTTAATAATAATCGCGTGCG
>DATKXQ010000249.1:0-5097 GCA_035528975.1 bacterium | reverse complement strand
GACGAGGATGACGTCGCCGGCGTCGACGACGACGTTGTTGTCGACGCCGAACAAGACCACGGGCCGCCGGCCGCCGGTGAGGACTATGTTTCCCACGCCCTCCATCTGGTAGACCTCGCCCCGTTGGATATTCCCGTACTCGTCGTGCGGCAGCACGCGCTCGAGCGAATCGAAAGAACCGATATCGTCCCAGCCGCAATCGGTCTCCACCACTTCGAACGACGGCAGCTTCTCCATAAAAGCGTAGTCGACCGACGTCGGCTCGAGCTTCTCGTACAGGCCGGCGACCCTGGCGCGCTCCCCGGCCGCGACGGGCTTCTTCATGCGCCGGACGACGGCGTATTGGTCCCCGCAACATTCTTCCGTAAACTCCATGAAACGGTCAACGCGCCATAAGAACATGCCGCTGTTCCACAAGTAGTTGCCGGAAGTTACGTACTCGCGGGCCGTACACTCGTCCGGCTTCTCCTTGAACGCGAGGCCCCGGCGCACGTGGTTCGCCCCCTCGACTACGGCCTCGCCGCACCTGATGTAGCCGTACCCCGTTTCGGGCCGATCCGGCTTAATCCCGAACGTAACCACCGCCCCGGCCTCGGCGAGCTCGAAACCCGTCTCCAAAGATTCCCGAAAGGCTTCCTCGTTTGCGACGGCGTGGTCGGCGGGAAGGGCGAGCACGCTCGCCTTCGCGCCCAGCCTGTCGGCGATCTTCAACGTTCCCAATACGCAGCACGGCCACGTATTGCGGGACGCCGGCTCGGCTATGAAGTTGGCCAGCGGGACCTCGCGCAACAGCGGCCGGGCGCTCAGGAGGATGTCCTCCTCCGCCACGACGTATATGCGCGAGGAGTCGACGAGCGGCGCCACGCGCGCGTACGTATCCTCGATAAGAGTGTTGTCGGTGACGAGGGAAAGGAACTGCTTCGGGCGGTCGCGCCGGGAAAGAGGCCATAACCTCGTCCCCCGGCCGCCGGCCATTATCAGGATCGCCCTTTTTGGAGTAGCCATATCGATACCGCCTATGTGGTGGGTACGACGTACGACTTAAAAGCCCGGTACAGGCCGGCGAAATCCTCCGGCGATACCCGCTCCGGCCTCGCGTCCGGGTCGAAGCCCGCCGCGCGCATTTCGGCCGCTACCTCGGCCACCGCCAGCCGGCCGCCCAAAAGCGTCGCCAACCGTTTCGCCATCTTTTTTCTGCGCGCCGCGAACAAGAAATCGACGAAGTATTCGAACAACGCCACATCCTCCCCGCCGCCGCGGCTCTCGTCTAAATACTCGTACGTCACCAACGCCGAGTTTACCTCCGGCGGGGGTCGGAAAGCCGCCGCCGGTATCGTGAACGCGTAGTACGGTTTACCCTGGAGCTGCAACTTGACCGACAACGCGCCGTAGGCCTTACCGCCCGGGGAGGCGCAGATGCGCTCGGCGACTTCCTTCTGCAAGGTCAATATCCACCGCTTTATCTGCGCGCGGTGTGCCGAAAGCAGGGCCAATATCGGGCCGGTTATGTAGTACGGTATGTTCCCCACGACGACTACGCGGCTATCCGCGGCCACCAGCTCCCGCCACTCCACGTCCAGGATGTTCGCGTGGACGATGGTGAGGTTGTCGTAGGGCGCGAAATCGCGCGCCGCGGCGTCGACGAACCGCTCCTCCAATTCTACCGCTACGACCTCGCGGGCCCGCCGCACCAGATGCTGCGTCAGCTCGCCCCGCCCCATGCCGATCTCGAGCACCGTCTCGTCGGCCGTTATTTCGGCGGCGTCGGCGATGGCGCGGAGCACGTCGTTATCGATTAGGAACACCTGGCCTTTTCGCGCCCGTCTCACCACTTCAGAAAACTGCCGCTCTCCAGCGTATGACTCGCCGCGAAGTAATCGGGCCGGTAGCGCAGCGACGCCTCGAGCTCGCGCCGCGCGTCTTCCTCCCGCCCTTCGTTGTGGTAACACTCGGCTAATAGATAGTGCGTAAACGAAGCCGTCGGGTCCAGCACCACGGCCCGCTCGAAATAAGGTATCGCCGCGGCGTAATCGCCTTTCAGGTAATAAATCGTCGCGAGGTTGTGCTGCACGGAATGGGACCGCCGGCCTACTCGCTCCGCGAGGGCTAACAGCTCGTCGGCGCGTCGCTCGTCCACCGGGGCGTAAAGCTCGGACAGCTCGTACAGGAAGCCCCCCACGGACCCCTGCCCCCAGTAATCCAGGTAGGTGGAAGGCGGGTCTACGCCGCGATATTCGTACGTCCCCATAACTCCCGGCCGCGGCCCCGGCGAGCCGGCCCGCAGAAGGCGAAACGTAACGCCGTCCCTCGCAAAGGCATATCCCCACGACTCGAAGAAATTGTAAGGGTAGAGGAAATAGTAGTCGTGACGCCGGTCCGAGACGACTTCCGCCATAATCCGGTAATAATAATCGCTTATTACCTCCGGCGGCGCGTGAGACAAGTCCTCGCCGCCAAAATCGAACACGTCGAAGTAGTTGGCGTTTCCGGTGATATCGACGTAGAAGATATCCGGCCGCGCGTACTCCACCGTCGTCATGGCCTCGATGCCGGTGGTGGGGCCGGAGTTCTCCTCGCCCAGGAACATAAAATCCGCGTAACCCACCGCCCGCATATAGTTCGCGGAGTAATCGCGGACGTACGGGTAATAGGTCCGGTCCGCCTGGTAGAAGCGCGCCGGAACGGGCAGCAACGCCGCGATTCCCGCCAACGACAGGAACACGCAGGCCGCGCCGCGCCGCCACCGCGCGAGTGCGCCGCCGAGCCAATTTACCGCCACGCCCAGGCAGACCGCCGTCAGCATGTAAAACGGGAAGTACCACGCGCGGAACCCGAACGAAGGGTAATTGACGGTGAGTATCAGCGTAAAAAACGATATTAAAACGAAATATACGAAATCGAACCGGCGCCGCCACGCCAGCCATACGCCTCCGGCCGCCGCCGCCGCGATGCCCAACCACGTGTATTGGTCCAGGTAAAGCCAGGCCGACGTTTTTATGCGCCACGCGACCACCAGCCACGGCGAGCTGAACATCTGGTGCTGGAACTCCTTGGCCGTGAGGTGGAAATACAACCCGTAAAGCGTACCGGGTTTCCCCCAGTTCTGAACGACGCCCGCCGCGGACCGGAGCGGCAAATACAGGTATATCGACATCGCGCCCAACCACAGCGCCGCGGCCACAGGCAGGTGGCCGGCGGCCAGGCCGGCCTTTCGCCGGTTCCATAAAACGAAGGCCGCGTACGGTATCAGCATCACCGCCTGCTGCGGGTGGTTGGCGCAGGCGACCCCGTAAACGAACGCCGCGACGTAAAACCAACGCGCGTCCCCGCGCCTCCGCCACACGAACAGCGCGAGCATCGTCGCCGCCGTCAGCGCCATATTCATCGTGTACACTTCGCACGTGGTCGATTGGAGCCAGACGGTCGGCGCCACCGAATACGCGAGGCCGGCGACGGCGGCCCCGACGGCCGTCGCGAAACCGTCCCCCACGACCTCGTAAACCAGCAGGACGATTAAAAAGGACGTCGCCGCTCCGGCCACCGCCGAGAAAAGGTTCATCCCCACGATGGAGCCGACGGCCGGCAACATCGTGAAGAGGTAGCAGGCGAGGTGCCAGCTCGGGAAACCGGGCGGGACGCCGCTGCCCAGGAGGCCGACCGAACGGTTGAACAGGCCCGAATCCTGCCAGAAGACGTCGCCGCACACCGTCTTGGCGTATATCGCGAACGCCGCCAGCGCGATGGCCGCGCCGACGTAATAGCGTTCGCGAGACATGGAGTTAGCGTTACCCGTATCCAATATTAATCCTCTGCGCTACGCCGCCAAAAATATCAAGCGGGCGACGAAAAGCGCGGCCAATACGTACGCGAGCGGGCTAACCTCGCGCCCCCGACCGGCTACGACCATTACGACGGGATAGGATATGAAACCCAACGTAATGCCGTTCGCGATGGAGAAAGTTAGCGGGATGGCGACCAACGTCAAGAAAGCCGGGATCGCCTCCACCGGGGCGTCCCATTTAATATCCTTCAACCCCGTCAACATGAACGAGCCCACGATGATGAGCGCCGGCGCGGTAATGGGTTGCAGGAAGCGTGTCATCGTAAAAAAGCCGCCGACCGTCGCGCCCTCCAACACGCCCGCGAGGGGCATCCCCTGCGTGACCATAACGCCGCCGCCCACCATCTTGGCGAGGGGCAGGAACAGGGGCGCCACGAGGAAAAGGCCGGCCGTAACGACGTTCGCCAGGCCGGTCCGCGCCCCCGCGGCGATGCCCGCCGCCGACTCGATGTACGAGGTCGTCGTCGACGTGCCGAACGCCGCGCCCACGGAGGTCGCGATGCCGTCGGAGACCAGCGCGCGGTTTATCCGCGGCATGTTGCCTTTCTCGTCCAGGAATTTGCCCTGCTCCGCAATGCCCAAAAAAGTCCCCAGCGTGTCGAACATGTCCATAAAGAGGAAGACGAAGACGACGTTCAAAAGGCCCAACTTGAAGGCGCCGGCGACGTCCATCTTTAGAAACAGACTCGCCGTCGGCAGCGGCCCCACCTCGACGAGGTGCCGGAGCGGCCCCGCGAAAATCGGCGCTATGCTTTCGGGCGCGGTGATGATGCCGGTATACTTAACCTGGCCGAAAACGATAGCCGCCGCCGCAGTCAACAACATGCCGTACAGAAGCGCGCCCCGCCACTTCAACACCAGCATAACGGCCGTAACGACGAGGCCGAAGACGGCGAGCAAGGCCGCCGGGTGCGTCAAATCCCCCAACGTCACGAACGTCGCCTGGTTCAACGTAATGAACCCGGCCTTCTCGAGGCCGATGAAAGCTATGAAGAGGCCTATCCCCGCGGCGATGGCCTTCCGCACCGACGGCGGCAGCGCGTCGACGATGAGCGAACGCACCCGCAACAACGTCAATATCAGGAATATTACGCCCGAGATGAAAACGGCGCCGAGCGCGGTGGGCCACGGCACCCCCATCATGAGGACCACGGTATAAGCGAAATAGGCGTTCAACCCCATCCCCGGCGCCTGCGCTATCGGGTAGTTGGCCAGGAGGCCCATCAGGAGCGTCCCGATCGCCGCGGCGATGCACG
>DATKXQ010000248.1:0-2297 GCA_035528975.1 bacterium | reverse complement strand
CGCCGTCCCTAAATATGCGAAGTCCTCCGGCGCCACCTTCACCCAATCGGGCGCCCACACGATGTAATAATCCTTGGCCCGCGCGTCGCGGTCGAGGATGCGATACGGCGCCACCGAGGCCAGCGCGGCGCTCGAGCCGTTATACAGGTAACCGCCGCCGGCCTGCCCTAAATAATATAGGCCCGCGGCCTCGTTAGGCCGGACCTCTTTATCTGACAAAACTACGATATCGCCCGGCAGGCCGTAGGCCGCCGCCAGCGTCGCGGCCGCAACGGCCGCCGTTATTAGCGCTTTCATCGTTACCCCTTTATGGCTACTTCGAGATTACTATTTTACCCGATTCCTCCTGCTCCCGGCCTTCTACGCGGTAGAGGTAGACGCCCGGGCTCAGCGCCTCGCCGCCCGGCCGCCACACGAACTCATCCGTCGCCGCGGCCACGGCCGCCGAGGCCACCCGCCGCCCCGCCAGGTCGTATATCTCCACTCGAGCCGGCGCCTTGATGCCGACGAAGTTCACGCCGCCGGCCGTCGACGCGTAACAGTACGGGTTCGGGTAGACGGCGAAGGGCCGCGAGAACGGGACCGTGGCGGCGGGGGGCGGCGTCCGCTCGAATAAGTGGTCGCCCACGCCCGCCAGGTGCGCCAGCATAGCGGCGTAGTCGCGGACGAAGCGCACGCCGAGCTCCGGGTGGAGCTTGTCGAGAGTGTCTTCGGAAGAGTGAGCGTAAGGATACGCAGAACTACCGCCGGCGCCCTTTCCTCCTTCGATCGCGCCGAGGGCGTCGTAACCGGCGTCTCTAAAGCTTCTATCGTCGCAACTGAGGTGACCCTCTTCGTGGAGGAGGCTATTGCCGTATAAACGGTCTACGCCCTGTAAATAATCCAGCAACCACTTCCCGCTTTGAACCTGGCCGTAGTCGATAGCGAAATCATCCCTGGAACCGGCTTCCTCGTCGTAACACACCATATCGGCGTTAAGGACGGCGACGATTTTTTCTCCGTTCCGGGCGCAATACTCCGCGTAAGCTTTACTGCCTAACAAACCGCGCTCCTCGGCGCCGAAGGCGACGTAACGCACGGTCCGCTTAAAAGACATATTGCGAAACGCGCGGGCCGCCGCCATCGCGCAAGCCGTACCGGAGGCGTTATCGTCGGCGCCGGGGGCATTGTACAAACCCTGGGAAAAAGCTATCGAATCGAAGTGACCGCCGATTATCACGAGCTCCTCCGGCGTCTCGGCGCCGCGCCGCTCACCGATAACGTTTTCGGCGGCGAAGCCTAAATCCCCCTTAAGCTTCACGAACGTTCGGCCGCCGTCGTCAGTGCGGTAGAAGTCGTCCCCTGAGCCGAGGACGCCGCGATCGCGGTCCGCGAACGCCAAAAAAGTCGGCACGGGAGGCGCGTTTGCGACCGACCGCCAGTTTCGGCCGCCGTCGTCGGTCTTGATCAACGCCGTCCCGGCGGCGAAACCGTGTTGCGTGTCGGGGAATTCCAAGTGAAAGTAGTCACCCGGCACCCCCGGGTCCTCGAGCACCCACGTAACGCCGTCGCGCGTCCGCACCAAACGCGACGTGCCGCACGTCGCCCAGGCCTCGCCGGGTCCCACGGCGGCGAGGTCGCGGATCCCGAGAGGTACGGCGCAGCGGCGGAGCGTTACGCCGCCGTCGTCCGTGTAGTACGTGGTTCCCGACCCCGAAAGCCATCCGTGCGCCGCGTCGTAAAAGGCCATTAGCGAGGGCCGGAGGCCCTCCGGCACGCTTAACTCGACCCACCTCCGACCGCCATCCTCCGTACGCTTAAAGAAATCCCTCAGATAACGCCCTCCTAGAGAAATTTCGCCGGCCACCCAGCCGGTATCCGCCGTCACGAAGCACAACGCCTTTACCGAACACAATTCGTCGGCCTGCTGATGGAACGTAACCGATTCCCACGTCGCGCCCGCGTCCCTCGTCCGTGCTAAAGCGTTGTGGCGGCCGGCGACGAAGCCCCTCTCCCCGTCCAACCAAAAGGAAAAACTCCTAAGGGCGGCCGGGTTCGGCGACATCCCCTCCCACGTGGCGCCGCGATCGCAGCCCCGCTTAAACGTATACTGGTCGGAATCGGCGTACATATAACCGGCTCCCGCCGGGTAATGGAACTTACTCAAGGCGGCGAACGGAAAAGCGAACTCGGAGGCGTCCAAGTTCTGCCAGTAAAAAAAACTCCGAATATAATCCCGGGCGTAATCGAAACCCGGCGAGTCCGCGTAGCGCGTCCCGAAGTCCTGTAACTTTTTAATATACCCCGCGTACTCCTCC
>DATKXQ010000247.1:0-2725 GCA_035528975.1 bacterium | reverse complement strand
ACGACCGGTATGGGCGAGGGGTTCGACGTCCTGGACGACGCCGGCTCGGCGAGTATCCTCGAGGCGGCGGGGCCGCTCACCTCCTCGGCCCGCCTGTTCAACGACGCGAGGTTAATGCCGGCCTTCCTCGCGCCGCTGGGGCGACCCACGCGCGACGGCCTGGCGCTTAATCGCCGGTTGGCATTCTGGATGCGGCTCTGCGGCCGCCCCGCGCGTTTCTTATTTATCCACTACATGGAGCCGCACAACCCCAATTTCCCGCGGCCCGAGTATATGACGGAGCTGCAACCCTTTTTGGATAAAGTCGAGCCGAAGCGCGCCCGCCGAATCGCTTTCGGTAAGTATTTTTTCAAAGAGATCGTCGAGGACCCCGCTTTCGTTCCGAACTACGACGACGACGAGATTGCCCTGGCCAAGGCGTTGTACGACGCGGACATTCGCCGGATGGACGTGGTTATAGGCGACTTGCTGAGCAACGTCGTTCCGGCGAGCGGCGATGACCCGGCGCCGTTGATCATAATAACCGCCGACCACGGCGAGGAGTTTTTGGAGCACGACCGGTGGCTTCACGGCTCGGGCCTCCACGCCGAAGTGGCGGAGGTGCCGTTGCTCGTGAAGTGCCCCGGCTGTTCGCCCGCCGTCGTTGCGGGGCCGGTGAATTTGACGGACCTCGGGCCGACGGTCATCTCTCTCGTCGGCGGCCCGGTGCCCGGGGCGTGGGAGGGCCGGGACCTGGGGCCGCACATACTCTCCGGCGAGGCCGTACCGCCGCGGCCGCTTCTCTTGGACGCTATCCAGGCGTTCCCGTCGGGAGGGTTCGGCCTTGCCGGGGGCCGCATCGAGTTGAACGGCGTGGCGGCGGACGGTTATTATTATCTAAAGGACGAAAACGCGGGGAAGGAGTATTTGTACGACCTCGGCCTCGACCCCCGCCAGCGCAATAACCTTTTATCAGGTGTGGACTTCCCGGGGCGGGGAGCCCTTTTGGCGAACCGCCGCGAAACGCTGCGGCTTATGAAACGGCGGGCCGCGGAGCGGGCGTACGCGCCGGCGTATACCAAGATGACGCCGGCCATGGAGAAATCTTTGCGGGTTTTAGGTTACGTCAACTAGCTCTCGGAGCACACGGAAGTACCGGTTTATGGCTGGAACGCGGGTCGGCAGTTACGTACGTTTTACCGTCCAGGTCGCGGGCGCGGGTATGCTGGGCGGCGTTCTCGCGGCCGCGGGGGAGTACGCTCTCGGCGCCGTGTTTCGTCGCGGGGCTTTTTGGGGCGAGCCGAGGTTGTTCTACCAGCTATTATTGGGGGGGGAGGTATTATGGGTAACCCTCGTAACCGGCGCCGTATTTACCGTCGGAGCGTCGGTCTTTTACGCGTTTCGGGGGCGGAGGGCCGGCGCCGAGATTACGTCGGCGCCGACGTTGATCCTGGCGACGGCGGCTTTAGGTACGCCGGCTTTTTACTACCTGGCGGCGGTTGACGGGGCCTGGTTTTACGACAAACCGAGGATAATTACGGCGGCCGTTTTCGCGGTCGTGGTTGCGGCGTGGTTCGGCGCCGTTTGGGGCGTATGCGCGCTTTGGGGTAAGGTCGGCGCGCGGTTTCCGGCCACGGCGCGGCTCCCCGCGCACGCATTGAGGGTTTCGACGCTCGTCTTACTAATCCCCTTTGTAATCGCCGAGGGTCGGGCCTTGTGGCGCGCGCGCGTGGCGCCACCGCGCAGGCCCGATATCTACCTCGTCGTGATGGACGCTTTCCGCGCGGACCGCCTGAGCTTCTACGGCGCCGAACGGGAATTGGCGCCGGCTTTGGAAAACTTCGGGAGGCAGGCCGTGGTTTTCCGGGAGGCTTTCACGGTGTCGTCGTGGACCAAGCCGGCCGTGGCTTCCATTTTTACCGCGGCCTACCCCGGCGCGCACGGCGTCAACGCCCGGTTTTACGGTATCCCGGAGGGCGCGAATACATTACCCGATGTCCTGCGGGGCGGCGGTTATTTTGCGCTCGGGGTATCGGCGAATCCGAACGTGGGCCGGGACGCGCTGATGTCTCGCGGCTTCGACGTGATGGACAATACGGGCGAGGGGTCGATATTGGACGGGGCCGGCCCGCCGCTCTCGTGCGCGCGCCCGTTCCGGGTTTTCCCGTGGGCGCGGCGATTCTTGGGGCCGCTGTGGAAGACGACGGGCGACGGCGTGGACCTGAACCGGCGGGTGGAGTTCTACCGGCGGTTAGCGGGTGACCGACCCGCTTTCGTCTATATCCACTACATGGAGACCCATACGCCCAATATGCCGCGCCCCGAATATCTGGACGAATTGAAGCCGTTTTTGGAAAAGGTCGATAAAAAACGGGTGAAGTATATCGCCGGGGAGCTTTTTTTCTGGAAGGAAGTGTTGCGGGACCCCTCGTTCGTACCGGACTTCACCGACGACGAGTTGGCGCTCGCGAAAGCGTTGTACGACGCGGACGTGCGTCGCGCCGACGTCGTCATAGCGGACTTGCTCGACAGCGTCGTCGGCGCATCCCGCTCGGACCGGGGGGCCGTCGTCGTCATAACGGCCGACCACGGCGAGGAATTTTTGGAACACGGCCGCTGGTTGCACGGCGCCGGCCTGCACCACGAGGTCGCCCGCATCCCGCTCATGGTCAAGGCGCCGGATTGGGGCCCCGCGGTCTTGGAGGGCCCGGTCAACCTGGTCGACGTCCCGCCGACGCTGGCGTCG
>DATKXQ010000246.1:0-4012 GCA_035528975.1 bacterium | reverse complement strand
AGCTGTTCGAATGCCTGGTCGCGGTCGACGGTAAGCCGCAGTTTCTGGTTCAGCTTCTCCAAACGGTCGCGGGCATACGTCAACAGCTTCCGGTCTCCCCGTCCGATTTCGCAAACCCGCCGGTACAGCCGGCGCGCTTCGCCGAATTGCCCCAGCCGCTCCAAGATGTTGGCCTTCCACGTAAGAGCCGGTACGTTGTCCCGGGCGGCCTTAAGGACGGAGTTCAGATAGGCCAAAGAGTCTTTGAGCTTCCCTTCTTTGCTCAAGCGGATTCCCTGCTCGAGCTTTGATTTTAGGTCGTCCGCGATGAAGGAAGGCGTGAGCGTCGTCGCGGCCTGTCGCACTTGCATACGTTTTCCGGCCACGACCATTTCCAAAGCCGCTTTTCTATCCCCCGCCGTCGTTATGTAATCCCATATGTCCAGGAACTCGAATATAGTCCGGACTTTGGGAGATATATCCGTGAATATAACTTCCCCTCCGCCTTTACGCGCCTCCCCTACCGCCGACAACAACGTCCCCATTCCGGCGGAGCAAATGAAGTCTACGTCTTTCATGCTGATTACGACCCACGGCCGGCCGGCTTTGAAAACTTCGTCGAACCGGCGTTGGAGCTCGTTCGCCTCTTCGATGCCGATGCGGCCCGATATCGCCGCTATCGTGGCGCCCCGGGCTACGTTCCGGTCAACCGTAACGTTGGTCGCTGTCGCTCTGCCGTTAGTCATAGACTCGGTCTACGTGCGCCGTCAACACCGTACGAACCGGGGCCCCGCCCCGACCCAGAAGCCTCACGGCCGCACCGCCCTCCCGCATTATTAATACCCTGTCGCCGGCACCCGCGTCCACCAGGTCCCACGCCACGACGACGGCCGGCGCACCTTTCCCTTCCGGCCGGACGAAAACGAGCTTGAGCCCTTCGAGAGCCGGGTGCTTCACGTTGGACGGCGCGGGCCCTACCACACGACCTATTTCCATCGTCGAAACACCTACCGTCCGCCGTGCCGCTCCAGTATCGCGACACAAGAGGCGTCCACCGGCACGTCGTTGTTGTCCAGCGCGAGGGCCGCTTCTTTACCGCCGATCCATATCACGCGGGAACCGCGGCCTGCTCCAACGACGTCGCACGCCACGAACTCCTCCCCTGCGGCGCGATCCCCCTCGTCGACCGGGACTACCAACAAAAATTTCTTGGCTTCGAGGCCGGGGGCGACCCGCGACGCGACTACGGTTCCCCTGACGATCCCGGCCTTCATCGAGCCGCCAACTCGCCCTTCCGGTACGTTATTTCGCCTTCGGCCTCTACGGTCTCGACTATCGCCATAACGACGGCATCGACCGGGCGATTCTTCGTCGATTTCGTTTGGCGCGCCGAAGAACCGGCCGCCGTAAGCACCGTCTCCCCTTTTCCCGCGCCTACGGCGTCCGCCGCCACGTAGTACGAACCTTTGCCGCCCCCGAAGATATCGCAATCCTCGATAAGCAAGAGCTTCAGACCTATCAAGCCCTCGTCTTTGACCGTGGATACGACGGTCCCGACTATGTTACCGAGGCGCATACTTCAATCCGATTAAAACATTATAACATAAAACGCTACTTAGCCGGTGGTTTTTGACATTCCCTCCGATTTGGGCCGCCGGGCCATTAGTTCGTTTACGGCCACGCGAGGATTTTTACGCTCGAACATCACTTTGTACATTTCCGCCGTTATCGGCATCTCCACGCCCACCCTTTTCGACAAACCGTACGCCGCCTTCGTAGTCCTAACGCCCTCGGCCACCATTTTCATCGACGCGACCACGTCGTCGAGGCAACGCCCTCTCCCCAACTCCTCGCCGACGTAGCGATTCCGGCTGTGTTCGCTCATGCACGTCACGACCAGGTCTCCTAAACCTGATAGGCCCGAGAAAGTCAGAGCGTTGGCGCCGCGCGCGACGCCCAGACGGCTTATCTCGGCCAGGCCGCGCGTGATAAGAGCCGCTTTGGTATTGTCGCCGTAAGCCAGGCCGTCCACTACGCCGGCCGCTATGGCGATGACGTTTTTCAGTGCCCCGCCGTACTCGACGCCGATGACGTCGTCGTTGGTATAGACCCTCAAATACGGGCCTACGGTCAGGTCGCGGACTTCCCGCGCGCAGCTATCGTCTTTGCTCGCCGCTACCACGGTAGTGGGAATCCGCCGGGCTACTTCTTCGGCGTGGCTCGGGCCGGAAAACGATACGCAACCTCTCACCCGACCCGCCAATTCTTCCTCCAACACCTCGGTCATACGCAGATACGTATTCTCTTCCAGGCCTTTGGCGGCCGATACAACCATCTGCCGGCCGTCGCACGCGTCCGCTATGGACTTGGCCGTCGAGCGAACGCCGAACGAGGGCACCACGAAAAAGACGACGGCCGCGTCGGCCGCCACCGCGGCCGCGTTATCCGATATCTCTACCGCATCCGGTAAAACCAACCCGGGGAGAATGTCGCGACGCTCGCGCGTCTCCGCAAGCATTTCGTATTCCTCCGGGAGGTAGCACCACAAACGAACCCGCGCGCCGTTCTCGGCGAGCAGGCGCGCCAGCGTAACGCCCCACGAACCCGCGCCGAGAACGGCCACGTTCACATCCCGGTTACTTTTGAGAGTCATCTTTCCGACGAGCGCCGAGCTTTCCCTCGGTGCCGACTATCAGCCGCGAGATATTTTTCCGGTGCGCTACGATTATCGAAACGGCGCAGACGCCGCAAAACGCCACGAAGTACGGGTCCACGGGGCGGCCCGCGAGCAGCGGAAGGGCGAACGAGGCGCCGAAGACGACGACCGCTCCCCCCATGGAACCCAGCGACACGTAACGCGTCGCGGCAACGATGACCGCGAAAACGCCGACGGCGATTAATACTATTAACGGGTTAATGGCGAGGAAGGCCCCGGCCGCGGTGGCGACCCCCTTTCCTCCCCGAAATCCCAGGTACGGCGTCCAGATGTGGCCCGCGATCGCGGCCGCGGCGGCCACGATAGCCCCCGCCCCCAATTCCGGGAATAGCCACCGGGCGGCCAATACCGGGAAGACGCCCTTGGCGACGTCCAGTAGCAGGCCCGTTATCCCCCACGCCGCCCCCGCCGTCCGGTAGAGGTTGGTTGCGCCCGGGTTGCCGGACCCTACGCGCCGCAGGTCGAATCCCGCTATCTTGGCCAACAACCACGAAAACGGAATACCGCCCGTGAGGAAAGAACCGATCGCGATACCGAAGCCGGCCAATATTTTCATGCCGAGAAAAATAACATCGTTACCGGCCGACGACAACTATTTTTTATTTCCCCGCTTCCCCCGGAGCCGGAAAACGATGCGGAGGGGCGTCCCGACAAAGGGGAAATCCTCGCGTAGGCGGTTTTCTATGAACCGCCGGAACCCGGGAGGAGGGGGCTTCGAAACGTTCAAGAACAGGTGGAACGTGGGCGGTTCCGTGGCGATCTGGACGCCGTACAAAAGCCCCACGTCCTTCCCTCCGGCCTTAAATTTACCCCGGTCCATCGCTGCCCGCAACGCACGATTCAATTCGCCGGTACCTACGCGGCGCTGCCGGTTCTCTTCCGCCTCGATTATCGCCGGGAAAAGGCGGTCCGTCCCCGCACCCCGCAGCGCCGAGCCGGTCAGTACCGCCGCGTACGACGCAAAAGCCAATTCCGCCCGCACGTCTCGTATCCGCGCTTCCACCGCGGCATCGCCTCGCGCCTCGCCGAGGAGGTCCGTCTTGTTTACGAATATTACGAGGCCCCGGCCGTGCCGGTCGGCGTAACCCGCGATCTTCGCGTCCTGGGAAGTCGGACCCTCGGCGCCGTCCAGGACGAGCGCGACGACCGATGCCCTTCTGACCGCTGCGAACGCCTTCCCGAGACTCCACACCTCCAGCCGTTCCTTCGCCCGCGTCCGACGGCGTATCCCCGCGGTATCGACGAATAAAAACTCGCGGCCCTGAAACTCGATTTCGACGTCGACGGCATCCCGCGTGGTTCCCGGGCTTTCGTGAA
>DATKXQ010000245.1:0-3205 GCA_035528975.1 bacterium | reverse complement strand
CGAGGTAACGGGGGAGTTCGGCGCCGACGTGTACGCCAAGGATTTTATCCTCTACGTCATCGGCGACGTGGGGGCCGACGGCGCGCTGTACCAATCCGTCGAGTTCTGCGGCTCGACGGTGGAGGCGACGTCGCTCGCCGGCCGGATGACGCTGTGCAACATGGCCGCGGAGATGGGCGCCAAGAACGCGTACGTCGCCCCCGACGAGACGACGCGGGCCTTCCTGGAGGGGCGGGCCGCCAGGCCGTACGAGGAGGTCTTCGCCGACGAGGGCGCGACGTACGAGCGCGCGCTCTCGTACGACGCCGGCGCCCTCGAGCCCCAGGTGGCGCGTCCGCACACGGTCGACAACGTAGTGCCGGTCGGCGAGGTCGCCGGGACGCGCGTGGACCAGGTCGTCATCGGGACCTGCACCAACGGCCGCGTCGACGACCTCGTCGTCGCGGCGGACGTATTGCGCAATCGACACGTCGCGCCGGGCGTGCGCGTGCTGGTATTCCCCGCGAGCCGCGACGTGTACCTGGAGGCGCTGGGCATAGGCGCGCTGGCGACGCTCGCGCAGGCCGGTTGCATTATCATGAACCCGGGGTGCGGCCCGTGCCTCGGCGCCCACGAGGGAATCCTGGCCGGGGGCGAAGTGTGCCTCTCCACCGCGAACCGTAACTTCCGCGGCCGGATGGGCTCGACGGAGGCCGAGGTTTATTTATGCTCGCCGGCTACGGCCGCGGCCTCGGCCTTGAGTGGCCGCATTACCGACCCGCGAACCGTAAAGGTGTAGTGCCACTATGGGGATACTCGAATTGATAATAATCATCGCCGCCGTTTTAGTTGTATTGGCCTTCGTCGGCGCCGCCGTGGCCGCGACGACGTGGTTATCGACGCGGCGGAGGAGAGATGATAAAAGGTAAAGTCTGGAAGTACGGCGACGACGTCAATACCGACGTCATCTTCCCGGGGCGGTACACCTACACCGTGACGGAGCCGGCCGAGATCGCCGCCCACGCGCTCGAGGACCTGGACCCGGATTTCGCGAAGGACGTGAAGCCCGGAGACGTCGTCGTCGCGGGGAAGAACTTCGGCTGCGGCTCGAGCCGCGAGCAGGCGGCGCTGTGCCTCAAGTACGCCGGGGTGGCCGCGGTCGTGGCGGCGTCTTTCGCGCGGCTCTTTTTCCGCAACGCCATCAACGCGGGCCTGCCGACCGTCGCGTGCCCCGAGGCCGTCGGTCATATCGACGCCGGCGACGAGGTCGCCATCGATTTCGAGGCGGGGGAGCTGACGACGGCCGACGGCTCGAGTTATAAATTCGCGCCGCTGCCGCCGGAGGTCATCGGCATCCTCGAGGCGGGCGGCCTGGTGCCGTACGTAAAGAAGGAGTTGGCGGGCAAATGAGGAACTACCTGGTGATAATCTTCGCGTGTGCCGCCGTCGCGTTCGCGTGCCGCCCGGGCGGCGGCGAGTCGCGCGCCGTCGAGACGGGCGACGCGGAAACGGCGAGGCCGGCGCAGCTGATTTTCCCGGAGGCCGCGCGGGCCGAGGCCCTGCTCAAGGCCGCGGGCATTCCCATAACGTCGCGCAACGACCTCGTGCGCGAGTTGCCCGAGGGCTGCGTGTGGCACGCCGTGTACGCCGGCGTAGACCCCGAGATAGTGCTGGAGACGTACGCCTTTTCGGACGCCGGCGCCGCGATGCGGTACGGCGCCGAGCGCAACAACGAGATGGCCGCGATGGACGTGCTGCGGGAGTTCGCGACCGTTACGAACGGCGCGCTCCTGCTCGTCGCCTACTACGACCCGACGACGGACGGCGACGCCAAGAAAGCGGCGTTGACGGAATTCGTCTCGGCCTTCGCGGGCGAGGAGTAGCTTCCCCGAAATAGAGAAGTCCGGCGGGGCCGGTTATTTCGTCACGTGGGGTATTGCTCTTTGGGTGGATATGTGGTAAAATCACAATATAGTATGATTGATTCTGTCGCGTATTAACCCAACGTAAGGGCGCAGCTACGCCTTTTAAAAGGAGCGGATATGATGAAAAAGGTATTCCTAATCGCGATGGTAGCGCTCGCGGCGTCTTCGTGGGCCGCGACGCGCGGCGTACTCGTCGAGCACTTCGGCTGGACTTCTTGAGGCTCGTGTCCAGCCGCAGAAAGCGACTTCAGCACTTTGATTAATACGTACCCCCCTCCGGGGTTGAGCCCTATCCAGTACGTTTTTTACGTATCCCCGCATGCGAACGCGCGCTTAATGACTTTTTACGGACAGAATACGGTCCCCCACCATTTCACGGACGGTATCCTTAGATGCAACTCCGGTTATAGCACTTACGTCTCCCACTATATTACCCGGAGCGTCATCTCGGCGCCGTTGACGGTAACTTTTTTAGCCAAGACGTTGGGGTCCGGTACGGCCTACGTCAAGGTCAAGGTCGCCCTCGAGCAGAGCATCCCCGCGGGCCATACGATCTACATCGGCCTGTGGGAAGACAACGTCGTCGTGGGCGGGACGTACGGAAGCACGCCGGTTCGCGTCCTGGAACGCGACCTGGCGACGACCAGTCTTACGATCAGCAGCAGCAGTCAGACCCAGGAATTCGAATACACGTTCAACACCCAAGTGGGTTGGAAGGCCGCCGACCTCGGCGTGACCGCCTGGGTGCAAGGACCCAATAACGACGCCGAAGTACATAACGCCGCGGCCGGTAAGTTCGATAACGCCGCCGTGGCGCCTTCGTCGCTGGGGCGCGTCAAGGCGCTCTTTAACTAACCCCCCCCCCGAGCGATTAAAAAAGCCCGCCGTACGGCGGGCTTTTTTTACTTTACGAACGGGCGGCCTCCCGGGCGTTTTGAAAACGATTGAGAATAAGTCTATTTTAGTTTAATATATACGCCAACGCAAGTTTACAAGCGAGGTAATATGCCCAAATACCGGATAGCATGGCTCGAGGGCGACGGCATAGGCCGGGACGTGATGGCGGCGGCGCGCCTCGTGCTGGAGCGCCTGGCGCTGGACGCCGAGTACGTCCCGGGCGACATCGGCTGGGAGTTCTGGCGCCGCGAGGGCAACCCGCTGCCCGAGCGCACCAAGGAGATGCTGCGCGAAACGGACTGCGCTCTCTTCGGCGCCATCACCTCCAAGCCCAAGGACGAGGCCGCGCGCGAGCTCGCGCCCGAGCTCCGCGACGAGGGGTACGTCTACTATTCGCCCATCGT
>DATKXQ010000244.1:0-2496 GCA_035528975.1 bacterium | reverse complement strand
GGGGTGGACATTAGCGTGCCAGTGTAAGCCCTCGACCCAGACGTGATAGTCGCGGAGGAAGTTGCCGTGCCCATACAGTATGCCGGCATCATGGCAGTATTGCCACAAGGCGCCGGGGAGGACCTTGTCGACGCCGCCTAACGCCATATTGACCGTTACGGTAAATACCAAGAACGCGAGTACACCGTACGCGAACTTCAACGGAGGGCGCAATCGGAAGAATAAACTCCGGGTAAGGAAAAATGCCGCGAACGCGATGAGCGGTAGCGCGGTGTAAGGGCCGACGTAGGGTTCGATAAAAGCAAAGAAGGGGCTTGTCTGGTAGCGGCCAATAGTCGGGAGTAATAATAAACGCAACGTTACTGCGAGCGCCGAGACAAAGCACAACGCGCCCACTTGGAACCAAAACGAACGTAATAACCGTTTCAACTTTTCCTTCATAGTACCGGATTTATCACCGAGGACGAAGTTTTATAACATATCCCCGGACCCCGCGCAAACAAAACGTACGACGGCCCGCCGGTTTTCCCTTGATAAAAGCGCGGCGGCCGCGTAAAATAAGCCCCCGGGGAGTTTCCGGAACTTCATTAATATCAAATATGGAGGCACGGTCCTATGCTCCCGCCTTTTGAGAACGAACCGATAGTGCTGTTTAAAGAGGCCGACCAGCGGCTCGCGATGGAGGAGGCCATCCGGAGGGTCGAGGGCCAGTTCGGCCGCGAGTACCCCCTCGTCATCGGCGGCGAACGCGTCACTACGGACGATAAGTTCAAATCGATAAACCCCGCGAAGACCGACGAGGTGGTGGGCGTATTCTCGAAGGCGGACGCCGAGACGGCGCGGAAGGCCGTCGCCGCCGCCAACAAGGCGTACGAGAAGTGGCGCTGGACGCCCGCCGAGGAGCGAGCCCGCTACCTGCTCAAGGTGGCGGCGATAATGCGACGCCGCGTCTACGAGCTCGCGGCCTGGATGGTGGTGGAGGAGGGCAAGAACTGGCTCGAGGCCTACGGCGACGTCGCCGAGGCGATAGACTTCTGCGAGTTCTACGCCCGCGAGATGATGCGGCTGGCCGAGCCGCAGCCGCTGGTGCCCGGGCCCGGCGAGGAAAATAACCTCTACTATATTCCGCTGGGCGTCGGCGTCGTCATCCCGCCGTGGAACTTCCCGTGCGCCATCCTGGCGGGAATGACGGCCGCGGCCTTCGTCGCCGGCAACACCGTCGTCCTCAAGCCCGCCTCCGCCTCGCCGACCATAGCGTACAAATTCTTCGAGATCCTGGAGGAGGTCAACCTGCCGCCGGGCGTGGTGAACTTCCTGCCCGGGCCCGGCGGCGTCATCGGCGACCTGCTCGTGACGCACCCCAAGACGCGGTTCATCGCGTTCACCGGCTCGCGGGAGGTGGGCCTCCGGATCAACCGCCTCGCGGCCCGCGCCAAGCGCAGCCAGATATGGGTAAAGCGCGTCATCGCCGAGATGGGCGGCAAGGACTTCATCATCGTCGACGGCACCGCGGACCTCGACGCCGCGGCGGAGGGCATCGTCGCCAGCGCCTTCGGCTTCCAGGGCCAGAAGTGCTCGGCCTGCTCGCGCGCCATCGTCACCGACGACGTCTACGACGCGGTCCTCGAGAAGGTCGTCGCGAAGACGAAGGAGAAGGTAACCGTGGGCGACCCCCGCGACTTCGCCAACTTCATGGGGCCCGTCATCGACGCCGCGGCGGAGACGAAGATCCTCGAATATGTCGCGATCGGCAAGCGGGAGGGGCGCCTCGTCCTGGGAGGCGACAAGCGCTCCGCGGAAGGGTACTTCGTCAACCCGACGATAATCGCGGACGTCGCGCCCCGGGCCCGCGTCGCCCAGGAGGAGATCTTCGGGCCGGTCCTGGCGTTCATCCGCGCCCGCAACTTCGACGACGCCGTCAAGATCTCCAACGGCACCGTCTACGGCCTGACCGGCGCCGTCTACTCGAGTGACCGCGGCCGCCTGGAGCAGGCGCGCCGCGATTGCCACGTCGGCAACCTCTACTTCAATCGGAAGTGCACCGCGGCGCTCGTCGGCGTCCACCCCTTCGGCGGCTTCAATATGTCGGGCACGGACTCCAAGGCCGGCGGCCGCGACTACCTGCTGCTGTTCACGCAGGCCAAGCTCGTGAGCGAGGCGCTGTAAGGGGGAAGGGAGCCAGAACGTTTCGCGGGATACGGTTTTACGGCCGACCGTATTTATAGTTATTCCGGGCCGGGAGCCGCTGGAGGTGGGGTATGAAGAAATGGATCGTCGGTTTCGTAGTCGTTTTGGCGCTCGTCGCATTTTCGGTAAAATATATCGAGCGCAGCGCCGCGCGGGGCGACTGTCTTTTTTATTTCGACGCCGGCGATGCGATAATGGCGAACGGGGACCCGTACGCGGGAAGCAGTTTAGCCTACTCCGGTTATCTATGCGCGCCGTTCTTCGCCCTAGTGATGGTTCCGTTCGCGCTCATGCCGCGCGTCGTCGCCG
>DATKXQ010000243.1:0-2223 GCA_035528975.1 bacterium | reverse complement strand
GTGCTGGGGCCTGGGGCGCGGCGCGGCGGCGGCCTTCCCCGCGTGCGGCGGCGGCCGCCTTTACCCCGATAGGAGATACGACCATGGCGGAGAATAAGCCCAAGAGGCCGGCGGCGTATCAAACGTCGCTGACCCGTTTCTATTACCAATACGCGTCGCGGCTCATTGCCGAGCTGGGGGTATACAACCCGAGCACGATCGCGTTCTCCTCGCTCAAGCGGATGCGCGAGTATCCGCAGATTCACTTCGGCCTGGCCGTCGTCAAGATGGCCGTCCTCGCCGCCGAGAAGCGCGTCGTGTGCGACGACGCCGACGTGCGCCGCTTCGTCGAGTCGCAATACCTGAGGCCGTGGAGCGAGCGCTTCACCCGGATGTGCCTCAACGCCCTCGACTTCGGCTACGCGCCGCTCGAGCACGTCTGGACGTCCATCGACTACCACGGCGCCTCGCGCTGGGTCTTCCGCGAGCTGCGCGACCCCCACCCCGAGAACTGCCGCTGGCTCGCCGACGAGCGCGGCGACTACGACGGCTTCCAGCAGCTCGCCGGCGATATCATAAACGTCCCCGCCGACAAGTCCGCCTGGTACGCCCACGACGACGAATTCGGCAACCTCTACGGCACCCCGGCCACCAAGCCCTGCTACCGTGCCTGGTATAACCACGAGATGCTGACGCTCTTCATGCTGCGCGAGGCCGAGCGTTTCGGCACGCCCTTCGTCAAGGTGAAATATCCGCCCGACACCGGCGACGACGTCACCAACCGCGGCGCCGCGCAGACGCTGGGCCGCGACGTCCGCGACAACTCGTACGTCACGCTGCCGCAGGTCTACGACGACGGCCGGAACCCGCTGTGGGACGTGGAGGTGGTCCCGCCCGCCGGCGACGGCCGCCACTGGATCGAGAAGCTCGACTATTTCAACGTCGAGATGTTCCGCGCGCTCCGCATCCCGGACCGCGTCGTGACGCAGGGCGAGGTGGGCGCGTACAAGCAGGCCGAGGTGCACTCCAAGTTCTTCACCAAGACCACCGACGGCATCGCCGGCGACGTCCTGCGCGCCGAGAACGAGCACAACGTCAAGAAACTCGTCCAGTACAACTTCGACGCGCCGCCGACGTGCTACCTGGAGGCCGAGCCGCTCTCGGACGACAAGCGCGAGTTCATACTCGAGCTGTGCCGCGACATCCTATCGAGGAACGCCGACCGCCGCACCATAGAAGCCTGCCGCGACAAGGTGGCGCAGATGGGCCTCAAGATGCCGGAGCCCCCCCCCGCCGCCGGCCCCGGCGCCTCCCCTAACGAAGAGCCCATGCCGAAAGGGGAGGGGGATGTGGCGGAAACGGTTGCGATTGCTTAACAGTAGTCGTTATGTCCGGAACGCCCACCGTTAATTCGACCTATGAACGAAGAACTTAAAGAAGAGTTGAGGCGGCTGGGAGTGGATGTCCGCTCCGAGCGGGACCTGCCACCGGAAGTGCGGGAGATGATAACGCGCTACGCGCCGGGGATGCCGGGGCGGGGCCGCGTCGGCGTGGAGCCCGGGCGACTCGCCGACGAGCAGGTCTTCGTTTATGACGACGAGCGTTTAACGTTCACGATACCCGTCCCTTCCCTCGATGTGTTCGAGGCGGTGGTGCGAGAGTTGGAACGGCTAGGGCCGGACCTTAAAGACGTCCAGGAGTACGTGACGGTCCTGGCGCGGGCGTTCTGGTTCCTATGCCCGCCGCCCGAGCGACGCGGCTTTCTCCGACGTAACCGCCCGTGGCGCGAGCCGGGCGACGACGAGGCGCTGAGATTCCTGGAACGAGCGGTACCGCGTGCCGACGCCGTATTGACCTCGGTGCGGGAGGCGCTGTTCGCCCTCGTCGAGTGCGTGACAGGGAAGAGGGTCGGCGGCCGGGCCGCGCGATATTGCGGCCTCGCGGAGGCCGTCGTGGACGTGGCCGCGCGGTTCGGCGCCCGGCCTAAGGATGTTATGACGTGGAACGCGGCCGAGTTCTTCGCGACGTGGGAAGCGCTGTGCAACGTCGCTCGGGAGGAGGAGGCCGCGGCCGAGGAGGCGAGAAGGAGATGGCCGAGGAAGTGAGTAAGAAATTCGGGATATTCCGGGACCGGGTCCCGGGTGTAAAGGTAGCCCTTAAGGATAAAGCGCCACGCATTTACGTCTACGAGGACGATAACCTGCGGCTCGAGATTCCCGTACCGCCGCTCGAAGTATTTTTAGC
>DATKXQ010000242.1:0-2917 GCA_035528975.1 bacterium | reverse complement strand
ACGGAAGATAACGCGCAGACGATCGAGGGCGTGGTAATAAAACCGCTCCGGCTGGCGCGGGACGGCCGCGGCTGGTTGATGGAAATCCTACGGGCCGACGACCCGGAGTTTCGGCGTTTCGGCCAGGTATACGTTACGGTGGCGAGGCCGGGCGTCGTGAAGGCCTGGCACCGCCACGAGAGGCAGACGGACCATCTGGCGGTGGTCGCGGGCGAGGCGCGCATCGCGCTCTACGACGGCCGCGACGGCTCGCCCACGCGGGGCAACGTCGTCGACGTCGTCGCCGGCGAGGGCAACCCGGTCCTGGTAGTCGTACCGCCGGGGGTGTACCACGGCTTCAAGCCGGTCGGCGACGGCCCGGCCCACGTCGTGAATATCCCGACCGAGGTGTACGACTACGGCGAGCCGGACGAGCTGCGCCGGCCCTACGACGACCCGGCGATACCGTACGATTGGGGCGAGGCCGACCCGGCGAGCGGCTGACCCCGGTGGGCGACGTAACGTCTCCGATGCTCGAAGGTTTGATTATATGAAAGGTATTATCACCGCCGGCGGGACCGGCTCGAGGCTCCTGCCGATAACGAAGATAACCAACAAGCACCTCTTGCCGTTGTACGACAAGCCGATGATATACTATCCGCTGACGACGCTCGTCCAGGCCGGCATCGAGGACATAATGGTCGTTACGGGCGGCGAGTTCGCGGGGGATTTCCTGCGGCTTCTGGGCAACGGCGCCGCGTTCGGCCTGAAGCGAATTCACTACGCGTACCAGGAGGGCTCGGGGGGCATCGCCGCCGCGCTCGCGCTGGCGGAGGATTTCGCCGACGGCGAGGCCGTAGCGGTCATCCTCGGCGACACGATTATCGAGGGGAACTTGAACCGTTCGATATCCGAATTCGCCGCAGCGGGCCGAGGGGCGAAGATATTTCTCAAAGAGGTCGACGACCCCCGGCGCTTCGGCGTGGCCGCCGTGGAGGGCGACCGGGTTGCGGGTATCGTCGAGAAACCGGAAGAGCCGCCGAGCCGTCTGGCCGTAATCGGCGTTTACCTCTACGACGGCCGCGTCTTCGACGTCATCACGGGGCTGGAGCCGTCGGCGCGCGGCGAGCTCGAGATAACCGACGTCAACAATAAATATATCGCGTGGGGCGAAATGGCGTACTCGGTCCTGGACGGGTGGTGGACCGACGCCGGGACGTTCCCCTCGCTGTTGCGCGCGTCGAACCTTATCGCCGAGACCGGCGCGAACAAGGAGAAGCCGGTCAACTGACGGGCGAGCTGTCGTGACCAGGAAGAAGTTATACGGGATTCTGATATTGGCGGGCGCCGCCGTGGTGGCGGCGGGCGGCCTGTACCTGGGCCTCAATATCAAAACGATCAAGCTCACGTCCGGCCTCAGCTGCCGCGTTACCTTCGGCAAGATGTCGGACGGGGAAGCGGAGAGGGTATTGGCGGCGGCGGACAAGGAGCTCATGCCCGCCCGCAAATACCCCTTCGCGCGCGACGCTTACCGCGCGGTCGTCGACTATCACCCGGGGGATTGGCGCGACGAGGCGATGTTGGGCCTGGCGCGCACGTACCTCGCCGAGGGGAACCGCGACGAGGCGTACCCGTGGCTCGCGCGAATCGTGGCCGACTACCCCCGGGGTTCGGTCGTCGAGGAACACAAACTCGACGGCGTCGTGTCCGGCGAGCTCGAGCGAGTGCTCGCGAAGCCGCCCCTCGATTATCCGTGGGCGGTGAAATGCGTCGGCCTGTTAGCCGACGCCGAGAGCCCGGACGCGCCGAAATGGCGGCAGAAGTTCAAGGACATTATCGAAACGCCGTTCGACCTGGCCGCGGTGTATACTCACGAGAAGGAGCTGACGTACGTCGTCCGGGCGACGGCGAGCCGCGACGCGCGGAAGGCCGCGCTGTTCTACGCCTGCGAGGAAATACCGGCGGAGTTGGTAAAAGGTTTGAAGGCCCGGGTCGACTTCGGCGGCGTCGTGCCGGACGACATGCTACTCGCCTTCGCGGGCGAGCGGGCCGTATACGTCGACAAGGTGGAGGGAATCAAAAAGTCGGGCCTGGAAGAACAGGCGAAGGTCCGCCACGCGGAACGCCGCGAGGGGCTCGGCCTGGGGGAACTCCCCGCGGAGTGGGCGAACGCCTTTCTGGCGGCGGACGAAGATAAGGGATGGGTGGCGTCCGCTTCGGTCGTGGGGCAATTGAAGGACGTAACGATCGCGGAGACGTTGACGTACGCGGGCGTCGACCCTATGACGGGACGAGTTGCGACGCCGCCGTAGGGCTTACCGCCCGGAGGGCGTTTAATATAATCGCCGCGGAAAAGCATACGGGAAGTATACTAATCGGAACGTCGGGATACTCCTACCAGGATTGGAAAGGCCCGTTTTACCCCGCCGATATCAACGACCGCGACATGGTCTCTTTTTACGCGAGGCGTTTCCCCGCTGTCGAAATCAACTTCACTTACTACCGGATGCCGAGCGCGCGCACTATATCCGGGATCTTGCGAAAGGCGCCCGGCCTCAGTTACGTCGTAAAAGTGACCGGGGAAATCACGCACGAGGGGAAGCTGACGGAGCGGTCGGCGTCGGATTTTAAAGGGGGCGTGGCGCCCATGGCGGACGCCGGCGTTCTCGGCTGCCTGCTCGCGCAGTTCCCGTGGCGGTTCAAGTACGCGCCGGCCGCGCTGGAGTTCTTAAAGGAAATCGCGGGTTACTTCGGCGACCTGGGCGTCGTCGCGGAGTTCCGCAATCGCTCCTGGGCCGAGGACGGCGTCTACGACGAGTTGTCGAAACTCGGGATCGGGTTTTGCAACGTCGACGAGCCGAGGATGAAGAGCCTGATGCCGCCGACCGCCATAGCTACTTCGGCCGTCGGTTATTTCCGCTTCCACGGCCGCAACGCC
>DATKXQ010000241.1:0-4674 GCA_035528975.1 bacterium | reverse complement strand
ACATGCCAAACTCGAGGACGTAGACGTCGCCATTCGGCACCAGCGCGACGTCCACGTGGAAGTTGAACTCGCCGTCGCCGGAGCCCTGGGAGCCCCAGGTCCCGAGAAATGCCCCATTCGCGGAGAAATATTGGATCCGGTGATTCACCATATCGGCGACGAAAACGGTACCGTCGGCGGCGACGGTTAGGCCGCTCAGGCCCCGAAATCGCCCGATCTCGGAACCCTGATACCCCACTTGCCGAGGTACGACCCGGCGGAGGTGAAATACTGCACCCGGTAGTTTGACGTATCGCCGACGTAGACGTTGTTGTTCCGCGCGACGCCGACGCCGCGGGGGTAATCGAACTCCCCGTTGGCCGTCCCCCAGAAACCCCACTGGCCGCGGTACGATCCGGTTGCGGTGAAGTACTGGAGGCGGTCGTTGCCGGAATCGGCCACGTAGAGGAGGCCGCGCGGGTCGAAAGCCAGATGCGTGGGGAAGGAGAAGGCGCCGTTTCCGGTGCCGTAAGAGCCCCATTTCCCCAAAAAGGACCCGTTCGCCGTGAAGTATTGGATCCGGTGGTTCCGCGTATCGCCAACGTAAACGCGACCGTTCGGAGCTATTTCGACACCTCCGGGGTAGTTGAACTGGCCGTCGCCGGAACCGAGGGAGCCCCATTTCCCAGGTAAGACCCGCTCGGGGAGAAATATTGTACCCGTTGATTGTCGGGGTCGGCGACGTAAACGCGGCCACTCGGGGCGACGGCAAGGCCGCTGGGCATGATGAACTGGCCGTTGCCCCGGCCTTCCGAGCCCCACTTACCCACTTACACCCAGTCGCCCCAAGCGTAAAAGGCCGCCAGCGCCGTTAGCACCGCGGCCGTCGTTATCGCAAGCTTTTTCATATTCCTTTACCTCCGAGAGTTAATACCCCTTTTTTTCACTATAGCACGATAGTACCGAAAACGCCAACTTAAAAAGAGGCCGAGCTGGAGGCCGGCCCCTGAGATAACGCCTTGAGCGGGTACCTATTTAAACAACGCATTGACGCGGGAAGACGTCACCGCCTCTCGCGTTTGGCCTTGTCGATATACCGTTGGGCCTTCGCGCTACCGGGGTCGTAGGCCAGCGCCTGGCGCCAGGCGCGGAGGGCGTCCGAAACCCGGCCGCGGGAGTAGGAATCGAGGCCCTGGAGGAGGTAGGCGTCCACCAGGGCGTCGCGGGCGGCCCCGTAGCTCGGGCACTCGCTCACGACGGCCGAGAAGATGTATATCGCCTCGCCGAGGGCGCCGCCCGAGACGGCGGCCTTCCCGCGTTCGTAAGCGGCGACGGCCTCCGGCGGGATCGTCGGTATCTCCGGCTCCGGCTCCGGTTCGGGTCTGGGCTTCGGCCTGGGCCTCGGCATCGGTTTCGGCTCCGGTTCCGGCTCCGGGATGCTCTCGGCGAGCAACCGCTCGGACTCCTGCAACAGCTCGCGCACTTCCTCGCGGTCGGGGTGCGCCGCCAGCAATTCCCCGCACACGGCGATGGCCTCGTCGTAGTCACCTCGGCTATTGGCCTCGCGGGCCCGGGCGAGGCTTTCGGCGATGTGCTTTTCCTCGGCAAGACGTTCCCGTTTACGCTGCTCCATCCACAGGGCGCGAGCCACGTTTAAACGGATGCCCGCTCCGAACGTGAAACCTACCTGGGGCTCGCGAGCGGGGAACACGAACGCCCCCAGGTCGAAAAAGGGCGTTACCGGCGACTGGGGAATGTCGATATCGCACCCGCCGCCGAAATGGAGGTAACCGCCGGTGTCGGCCCGATCGACGGCGGCGACCTCGTCGTTGGCCACGGCTAAACCGCCGCTCAGAAAAAGGTGCGGCTGAGCGATCGAGGCGCTGGCGCGGTTGAGGTAAAGCCGTCCGGCGCCGCCTATGAAGGTGGCGCCGCCGTCGCCGAAGCCCGCGCCCAGTTCGGGGCCGAGGCAAAAGTACGGCCCGAGCGGGAAGGAGTACCCGCCGCTAACGTAGCCGTCGGCGGGGCCGCCGCCGGCGGCGAAGGTACACCCGGACAGGCCGTTCGCCAAAGGCCACGCCGCCGGGGCGACCGCTAACGCCACCGCCGCGGCTATTGTCGTCGTTCTAATCATAGAAAGGGGGGCAGAAGCCGTTTATCCGTAAATAATAGCACAAAGATGGGAACAATACAAATTACGGGAACGGGGCGGCCTGCCCGGGCGCGATACCGGCCCCTCAACGGACGGTACGTTGACCGGGGGCAGACAAGGAGCTTAA
Source organism: bacterium (assembly GCA_035528975.1). Lineage (GTDB taxonomy): Bacteria > RBG-13-66-14 > B26-G2 > WVWN01 > WVWN01 > WVWN01. Next base: position 2,416 of record DATKXQ010000241.1, on the reverse strand, counting down.
GCCCCTTGTTAACGCCCCCTGTCCACCCGGGCGTCGCTTGGTAACGACCGGCGCCGCGGGTGCGGATGCGCCGGCCTTATATCCCCGGCAAGAAGAACGTGGCCCCGGCCCGCAGCGTCCACTTCGGGTACGGCACGTTCAGCAACGGGTCTGGGTCTTCGTGAACCTCCGGGTGCACGACGTAGTAGTATCCCTGGACGCTGGTATTGATGGGGAGCTTGCCGAGGTGGAGCAGCTTGCCGCCGCCGCCCCCCACCGGGACGAACCAGCGGTCGGCGCTGTCCCTCTTCCAGTCCGCCACGATCTTGGGCGCGGTGGTGACGTTCCAGCCGCGGCCCACGTTATAGATTACGAAGGGTTGGGCCAGGCCGGCGTTGACGTCTGCGTACTTATCGTCGCCGGCCACCGACCAACCGTTCTCGAGCAGCAGGCCTATCGTCCAGCGGTGGGGCTGCGCCAGGATCACGAACGACGGCCCGAGGCCCCACTTGCCGTAGCCCATTCCTTTCGCGACGTTTTCCTCGGAGGCGGTGGGGAACGATATCATGGGGCCGACGCCCCAGATGACCGTGCCCGAGGTGGAAGGCGATATGAACAAAGTGGTGTTGATGTCGCCCAGGCCGGTGGTGGTGCCGGTCTCGGCGGCGACGTCCGGCTGCCACATCACCGGTATGATGGTGCGGGAGGCGAAGGTGACCGGGCCAGCCTGGAACGGGATTACCGGCTGGACGTTCAGCATGTTTTGCGTACGGTCGAACGGGCCGATGTTGAAGCTGGTATTGTTCTGGAAAGGCACGCTGATGATATGGGCCAGCGGGTTCTGCGTGGCCTTGGTGAACTCGTCGACGTCCGCCGCTACGCCGACCGCGGCGGAGGCCAGGCACACTATAATCGCGCACAAGGCCGTGGCTTTTTTAATCACGTTCCTCCTATCGTCGCATCTTCCGGCGGAGGCATGTTCGGGTCGGTACCTACATCAAAAAAAAGACAGGGCTTCAGGACAAAACGCCCATCAGCCCCCATATACATAAAAAAATAACCGGCCTTATAACGTTACAAACCACCGCGCCGGTTATCCCCGCTTTGATTAGACTTCCGTACGTACAAATATAGCCGGAATGCCCAGGGAAGTCAAGGCCGATTTTCCGAACGAGGCCGCGGGCCCTTTAGGGGATAAGGGGCAAGCCGGCGGCTGGAGCCGCCGGTTAACGGCCCCTTGCCCACGCCGGGCGACTGGCCAGTCGCCCCTACTTAAACATGAACAACGCCTTCACGCGGCCGAGGGAGGCGGGCGCGACGGTCGGGTTGTCCCGTTTGAAATACTGGATGCGGTTGTTGCCGTTTTCGCTTACGTACAGACGGTTGCCGCCGGCGTCCAGGGCGACGTCCGCGGGCCACCATAACTGGCCGTTGCCCTGGCCGCGCTCGCGGATAATGCCGAGGAACGACCCCGTCGCGGTAAAGTACTGGAGGCGATCGTTGCGGGCGTCGGTGACGAAGACCGTGCCGTACCGCGCGACGTCGGCGCCGCAGTGCGAATCGAACTGGCCCGGGCCGGAGCCCCGGCTCCCCCATTTCCCCAGGAACGAGCCGTTCTTAGTAAAGTACTGCATCCGGAAATTGCCGAGGTCGACGATGTAGACGTCCCCGCCGGGAGCCACGGCGGCGCCGTTCGGTCCCCAGAACTCGCCGTCGCCATGGCCCATGCGGCCCCAGCTCCCCACCATACTCCCGGCGAGGTCGTAACCCGTGATATCCCCCCAGCCACGGTGGACGACATAGACGCGGTCGTCGACGGTATTGACGGCGACGTCGGCCAGGTTGTCGTTGCGAGTAGGGACGTCCCACTCGCCGAGGAAATCGCCGCGGGCGGAGAAATACTGGACGCGCAAGCTGTACGCGTCCACGGCGTACACCCAACCGGAGTCCGGGTCGACGTCGACGCCGCGCACGGTGTCGAACTGGCCGCGGCCCGTGCCCTTGGTCCCCCACTGGCCGAGGTAACTGCCGGTGGAGGTGAAGTACTGGATGCGGTGATTGTAGGCGTCGCAGGCGTACACGTAGCCGGTGTGAGGGTTGACGGCGATCCCGTACAGGCCGTAGAATTGGCCGTTGCCCTGGCCGTAGGAGCCGAATTGCCCCTCGTATAACCACGCGCCGCCGCTAACCGCGGCCGCGAGCGCCAGCGCCGTTGTGGCAATTAAAAACCTCTTCATCTCTACCCTTCTACTTAAACAACGCCCGTATGCGCCCCAGCGACGCGGGCGCGACGGCGGGGTTGACCCACTTGAAGTACTGGATGCGGTCGTTCCCCGTATCCGCTACGTAGACGTAACCGCTAAGCGGGGCGTACGCGACGCCGTAGGGACGGTAGAACTGGCCGTTGCCGGAGCCCTGCGAGCCCCACTTCCCCAGG
>DATKXQ010000240.1:0-4636 GCA_035528975.1 bacterium | reverse complement strand
TCGTCACCACCGAGTTGATCGGCATGGCGCCGATGCAGGCGTTGCTCGATTGCGCCGCCTGGTACCTCCAGATCGACGATTTCAAGCGGGAACAGATCCTGGAGGCGCAGATATTCGAGGGCGGGGCCGAGTGACCCCGTGAGGGCCTCGTAAAGGACCCGGGAATGCGATGCCCATCTTGTAGTACCGAAGTAGCGGTCGACGCGAGCTACTGCCCGTCGTGTGGCGCGGCGCTGGCGCAAGCCGGCGCTTACGGCGTCGAATTGCGCGAAGTCGCTACGCTGGCGATCGACATCCAGGGCCTGGCCAAGCTGCTGGGGCAGATCTCGACCGCGCACGTCTCGAAGTACGTCGCGGAATGTATGTCGGCGCTCGAGGGCGCCGTCGCGGCGCACGGGGGGACCGTCATTAATCGTCACAGTGCGGGCCTGACGGCGATCTTCGGGGCCCCGGTAGCGCGGGAGCGGGAAGTGGAGCTTGCCGTGCGGGCGGCCTTTGCGGTGCGGGAAAGCATCGCCGCCATTTCCGTTCGTCTTCGCGGGGCGGGCGGCCAAAACCTTACGACGCGTTTCGCGGTCGATTGCGGCCTGGTCAGAGTGGGGGCTTTCGTCGCCGCCTCGGATTACGTGGCGTTGGGGGCCCCGGTAGAAAACGCGGCGCGGCTGAGGAACAGCGCCCGGCCCAATACGGTGCTTTTGAGCGCCGCGGCCGCCGACCACGTTAAAACGCTTTTCAAGTTGAAACCGGTGGCGCTCGGCGCAACCGGTGCCGACGGCCGCGCCGAGAGCGGATACCTGGTTGACGGCTTCGTCGATTCGCTGACGAAAGCGGAAGCGTCGCGGAGCGCCTTCGTGGGAAGGCGCGGCGAGTTGGAGAAGTTGCGCCGGTTGCGGGAGGAAGTCCGGAAGGGCCGGGGCGCCGCGGTCGGCGTGTCCGGCAAACCCGGTATCGGTAAAAGCCGGCTCGTGCAAGAGGCGCTGGCGGGGGCCGCCGACGTCCGCGTTTGCGCCGTAAGGTGTTTGCCGGTGACGACGGAGGTTCCCTACGCCGCCTTCCGGAACATATTGAATTGTTTATTGGCGAGTTTTCCGGGCGCCGGCCCGTTGGAAAAAGCCGGGAATATAATCAGGGAAAGCGCGCCCGAATTGTCGGATGCGCTGCCGCTGCTGGCCGTGATATTGGACCCCCGCGCGGTCGAAGCGTCGCGGCTCGAGCAAGTGGAAGGGGTCGCTCGCCCCGAGAAATTGCTCGAACTCGTTGCAGCCATCTTCGCGCGGTTTGCCGCCGGCGGGCCGGCGGCGTTGGTCTTCGAAGACGTCCAGTGGGCTTCGAACTCGGATTTGTCGCTGCTGGAGGGGGTGGCGCGCGCGACGAGTACGATGCCGCTTCTGCTGGTCGTTACCGCGCGGGACGAAGAGCGTCTGAGGCCGGTCGCGACGGAGATTTTGCGGCTGGGTCCTTTGAGCGACGAGGACGTCGAGAAGCTCGTCCGCGAATCCGTGCCGCGCGAAAGGCTTAATCCGGAACTGCTGCGCCGCATTACCGAGTGGGCCGAGGGGAGCCCGCTGTACTGCGACGAGATCGGCGCGGCTATAGGTTCGGGAGACGTCGACGCCGCTTTCCGGCCGCCGGCCACGGTAAAAGCCGCGGCTCGGGCGCGCGCCGACAAGCTAAGCGCCGAGGCGTTAAGGCTCGCCAAAGTCGCCGCCTGCGTCGGATTGGAGGCCGACGTCGAGTTGGTCAAAGCCGTAGCTCCCCCCGGTACGTCGAAGGATTTCGACGCGTGGCTGGCCGAACTCGAGAGAGAAGGCATAGTGAGGGTATCGGACGGGCGATTGGTTTTCGTCCACGAGATCATCGGAAACGTTTTGTACGAGTCGTTGATCAAGAAAGAGCGGGTCGCCAAACTCGCGGAGATCGCCCGCGCCGCCCGGGCGCGGCGCGCGGAGCCCGGGGTCGTCGCTCACTATCTCCTGGAAGCCGGGAGAAGCCGCGAAGCCGTGGAATATCTCAAAGAGGCCGGGGACCGGGCGGCCGCGGTTTATTCCCTGCTCGAAGCTATATCCCACTATTCCCGGGCGTTGGAAAATCTCCGGGACGCCGGCCCGGTGGATATCGGCCTTCGCTTCGACATCATAGAGAGGTTGGCCTCGGCGCTCCTGGATTATTCCGCGCCGAGTCAGGCGCTGGAGCTGATCGAGGGGGAGTTGAAGTACGCGGAGACGCCGACGGTTCGGGCGAAGTTATTGTTTCTGGCGGGTCGGGCTTACGGCGAGCTGAGCGAGAACCGCAAGGCGCTCTTGTACTTAGAAGACGCCCGGAATATATACCACACCCTGAACGACGCCCTCATGGAGGGTAAAACGCTGCAGACTATCGTCCGGGTGCTCATGTTCCTGGGCGAACACGGCCGGCGGCGCAAAGCGATCGCCGAAGCGTTAGCCCGTTTTACGGAAGCGGGCGACGACGTGGGCGTGGCGTACTGCTACAATATCATCGGTTCCGACTACTTGAACGCCGACGAACCGGCCCGGGCTCTGGAATACTTCCAGGACGCGCTCTATATATGGCAGCAATCGCGCGATTTGCCCGGCCAGGCCATAGCCCTGACGAACCTGGGCTACGGCTATTATCTAATGGGTCGTTACGCGGAAGCGGTCGAATTCGCGGAGCGGGCTTTGGAGATAACGCGGCGGATAGGTACGCGGCGCACGCGGGCCGCGGCCGCGTGCAATCTCGTCGCGTACTACTTGTACTTGAACCCGGCGCGGGCCGAGGAGTACGGCCGAGAAGCCCTCGAGTTGGCGGCCGATATGCAAGACTACGAAATCCTGGCGGGGGCTCATATAAACTTGGGCGAGCTGGAGCGCAGCCGCGCCAGTTGGGACGCCGCCCGCGAACACGTTGCGGCCGCGACGGCCGCGGCCCGGAAAATCGGTTCCGACTCCTACGTGTTTTACGCGGGGCTCCTGGGCGCCAAAGTAGCATTGGGGGCCGGAAACCACGATTCCGAAGAGTTCCAGCGTTACTACGAAGCGATTTCCGCCGTAAGCCCTCCCTCCCGGGAGACCGCCGCGCTCGTGCGCGCCAACCTGGACGCCGATTTAGCGCTGGTGCGCAAAGACGTCGCCCGCGCGAAACAGCTGGCGGTCGAGCTGAAGGCACGGGTGGCGGCGGCCAAGAAAGCCGAGGAGATACACGAAGGGCACCTGAGGCTCGGCGAGCTATATTTGTTTCTCGGCGACCCGCACGCGGCGCAGGCCGAGTTCGAGTGGGTGATGCGGCAGACGGAGGGGTCGAACTTCTTGTTCTGGCCCCGTGCCGCCTTCGGATGCGCGCAAGTGAGCGCAATGCTGGGCCGGCGGGAAGAGGCGCGGGAGCGCCTCGCGCGAGCGGAAGAGGTTTTCGGAAAATATAATTGGTTGTATTGGACCGATCGGGTGGCCCAGTTTCGCGTCGAGGCCGAGCTCTAAGGAGAGTGAGACAATGAAAACCGTTATCGCGGCTTTCGGGTTAATATTCCTGGCGGAACTTGGCGATAAAACGCAGCTCGCGGCGATAATCATGGCGTCCGAAACGGGAAAACCGTGGCAGGTATTCCTCGGCGCCGCGTTGGCGCTGGCGGTAGTGACGTTCGTCGCCGTGTTTCTGGGGGCGGGTCTGGCGAAGGTCGTGCCGCAGGGCATTATCCAGAAAGTGGCGGGCGTCCTCTTCGTCGCGTTCGGCGTCCTGATCTTTTTCGGGAAATTTTAAACGGTTGCGGAATAAATCAGGAGGCGGCCCCGGGCCGCCTTTTTTATCCGTATTATCCGAGTCGGTTATTTCCTTTGGATGAGGTAGGGACCCAGCGCCAGCGCGTCGAGGCTCGAGCGCAGGAACACCTCCACCGCTTCCTCGGGCCGGTAGACGATGGGGTAGCCGTGGAGGTTGAACGAGGTGTTAAGTACTATGCCGCGGCCGGTGGCCTCCTCGAAGGACTTCAATACCCGATAGTACCCGGGGTTCCAGTCTTCGAATACTTCCTGGGGCCGCGTCGATTTATCGTAGGGGTGGGTCGCGGCGCGGAAATCGTCTCTTTTGTCGGTGGAGTCGAAGGCCATGATCATGTAGGGCGCGGACATCGGCTTCGGCTTCACGGCGTATTCCTCCGACCGCTCGGCGAGCACGGAGGGCGCGAAGGGCATCCAGAAGTCGCGGCTCTTTATCATTTCGTTTATTTTGGGGATGACCGCCATATCTCGAGGGTCGGCGATAATCGACCGGTTACCCAGCGCCCGGGCGCCGAATTCCATGCGGCCGGCGTAGCGCGCCGCCACTTTCCCGGACGCGACCAGCCGGCCGAGTTCCCATTCGATATCTTCCGGCTCGCTGACGTCCGCGTCGTCGGCCCGTCGGACGGCGACCAGCGCCCGTTCGCAATCGACGTCGGAGAACTCGCGGCCGAAGTAGATCGGCCCGAGGGGGGCGATGTCCGTGGGCAAGCCGGCGCGCCGTCGTTCCTCGTCGTAGACGGCGTAACACGTGCCTATGGCGTTGGAGTCGTCGCCGCACGACGGCATGACGAAGAGCTCCTCTACTTCCGGCAGGTCGTAGATAACCTTGTTGGCCTTGACGTTCATGAACACGCCGCCGGAGA
>DATKXQ010000239.1:0-8479 GCA_035528975.1 bacterium | reverse complement strand
TTCGACGACTACCTGTACTGGGACCAAAACCGTTACGTGCGGGCCCTCGGGTACTACGAGACGTTTTTCTATTACCTCGAGAATCGGGTTTTCGAGAAGCGCAATACCCGCGTCGGCGTCAAGGATGACCACACTACCGTTATAACGGATAAGGTCGTAAAGGTCCTGGCCGAGGAGCGCCGGCGGCCCCTCTTCCTCTGGGTCCACTACCTCGACCCCCACACGCCGTACAGCCCGCCGCCCGCGTACGTGGCCGCCGAGGACCGGCGTTTCATAGACAAGTTTTGGCATGGAGACAAGAAGCACGCGGACGTCCTGAGGCGCTTGTACGACGGCGAGGTCCGCTATATCGACGACGAGCTCGCCCGGGTCTTCGCCGTCTTGCCGGACGACGCGCTCGCCGTCATTTCCAGCGACCACGGCGAAGAGTTCTGGGAACACGGGAAGTACGACCACGGCAAAACGCTGTACGAAGAAGTGATACGGGTGCCGTTGGTGGTGCGGTTCCCCGACGGCGGCGGCGGCGTCTCGGACGCGCCCGCGGGCCTGGTGGACCTCGCTCCCACCGTCCTCGCGTACCTCGGCCTCGACGTCCCGGCGTCGATGCAGGGACGGGATATCGCCCCGGCCGCGCAAGGCGGCGATTGGGATTACCCGGCCTTCGCCGGCTCGAGCATGCTGGTCGGGATGAGGCGTTACTGCGTGGTTTACGGGGGCCGGAAGTTGATACTGGGTCATGAACAGGATTGGTCCCGGGCCGAATTTTACGACCTCGTGGCGGACCCGGGGGAGAGTGGCCAGGCCGAGAAGTTCAGGCCCGAATACGCCGAGCTCGAGAGGTTGCTCCAAAACTGGATAGAGGGGAACCTGGAGTTTTCCAAGGAATTCGAACGCGCCGTCGTGAGCGGCGCCATACGCGATCACATGCGAGCCGTGGGTTACATCAAATAACGTGTCGCGGTTTGAGCCTTACGTCTCGTTCGCCAGGCGGGTCGCGGCCGAAGCCGGCTCGTTGATAGCCGAAAGCTTCCTCGGGACCTTCGAGGTGGGGCGCAAGGGCGCCACGAACCTCGTGACGGAGGTGGACCGGCGGGCGGAGGAGCTCATCGTCGAAGCCGTGGCGCGCGAGTTCCCCTCGCACGGCGTCGTGGCCGAAGAGGGTTCGTCGCGCCGGGCCGCCGGCGGCTGGTGCTGGTACGTCGACCCGCTCGACGGCACGAACAACTTCGCCCACGGTTATCCTATGGTCGCGGTCTCGCTGGCGCTGGCGCGCGACGGCGACGTCGTCGCGGGGGTGGTGCGCGACGCGCTTCGCGGTGAAACCTTTTGGGCCGAGCGCGGCGCCGGCGCGCGAACCGAGAGAGGGCCGCTGGCGGTATCGCGGGCGGCGGACCTCTCGGAATCGCTGGTCGCGACGGGTTTCCCGTACGACAAGCACGAGTCGGCCGTGGACAACGTCGCGAACTTCGGCCGCGTTACGAAGCGCGTGCGGGGCATTCGCCGGGGCGGGGCCGCGGCGCTGGATCTGGCGTACGTGGCGGCCGGTCGGCTGGACGGCTTCTGGGAGTTGAAGCTGTCGCCGTGGGATACGGCCGCCGGGGTCCTCCTGGTCGCCGAGGCGGGGGGGCGGGTGAGCCGCATCGACGGCGCGGCGTACCGGCCGGGCGACGTCGACGTGGTGGCGACCAACGGCATCATTCACGAGGAGCTCCGAGCGCTTTTGAAGGTCGAGGGGTGAGCGGAATGGCCGAGAAGAAGAAGAACCCGGCGTACGTGCGCGCGGCAATCTACGGCGTGCTGTTCGTCGCAATAATCGCGTATTTAATTTGGAAGGGCGGTTGCTAAGTGGCGGGAAGAGCAGCGGTTGTTCTGGTGGTGGCGGCTGCGGCCGCGGCGCAAGCGACGGCCGGCCCCACGTTCGATGAAGCGCTCGCAAGCCTCGAGCACGGGTTGCTGCAGGAGCAGTGCGAGGCCGCGGAATACCTGGGCATAATGGGGGACGAGGCCGCGCTCGAGCCTTTGATCCTGGCGCTCTCGGACGAAAACGCGGAGCTGCGCCAGTGCGCGGCCATGGCGCTCGGGGAATTGGGCTCCCCCCGGGCGGTGCCGGCGCTGATGCGGGCGTTGGAGGACCGCGACCGCGCCGTCCAGTGGTTCGCCGCGACGTCCCTGGCCAAACTGGGCGAGCCGGCGGTGAAGGCGCTTTTGGACGAGCTCCGGTCCGGGGACCGCTACGCCGTAGTCGGCGCCGCCATCGCGCTGGGGCGCATGCGGGAGGCGCGGGCCGTGGACCCGCTGGTCAGGCTTTTGTCGTCGCCGGACCTCTACGTGCGGGAGCAGGCCATCGAAGCGCTCGTCGCCTTAGGGAAGCCGTCGGTGGGGCCGCTGGTAAAGGCGCTCGGTTCCTCCGACGCCGTCGTCAAGAGGAGCGCGATCGTGGCGCTGGGCCGGCTCGCCGATTCCGACGCCGCGGCGGCGCTGGCGCGGTTGCTCGGCGAAAACGACCTCGCGGTCCGGCACTACGCCGTCGTGGCCCTCCGCGACATGGGGCCGGGAATCTACGCGCCTTTGGAAGAGGCGCTCGCTTCCGGCAACCCCGCGGCCCAGAAGGCCGCCTGCGAGATCCTCGGCTACGTCCGCGAGCCCCGGGCGATAAAGCCGGTAGCGGCCTTGTTGGACGACAAGGACGAGTCCGTCCGGTGGACCGCGGCCAAGACCCTCGGCGCCATAGACGGCAAGTTCGCCGTAGTAAACCTGATACGGGCTCTCCAAGATCGGAGCCCGCGCGTCCGCGAGGTGGCCGTTCTCGCGCTGGGTAAGATCAAGCACCTCGACGCCGTTCCGGCGTTGACGACCGTGGCCGAGAACGACCCCGACGACGCGGTGCGGGCCGCCGCCGCGGAGGCGCTGCAGGCCATCGCGGGCCGTAAATGAGTTCGAAACCCTTGGAACTGGAAGGCGACGACTACTGCTTCGGCTGCGGCGCCGATAACCCCATCGGCCTGCGGCTGAAGTTTACGGTGGACGAGGACCGCCGCGCCGCGGAAGCCGTCTTCACGCCGCGGGAAGAACATCAGGGCTACGCCGGCCTCACCCACGGCGGCCTCATAGCGACGCTGCTCGACGAGGCCATGCTGAAATTGTGCTGGGAGCTCGGCATACCGGCCGTGACCGCCCGCCTGGTAACCGAAATCAAAAGGCCGGCGCCGATAGGCGGGGAGTTGCTCGTGCGCGGCCGATTGGTGGAGGACAAAGGGCGGGTTATTAAGGCCGAGGCCGAGGTTCTCAACGCGGCGGGGGAGTTGGTCGCGACGGGCCGGAGCACCGCGGTCGTAAAGGGGCTGCGCCGGTAACCCGGGCGACCGGGGTTTACGGTGCTGATCTTAGGTATAGAGACCTCGTGCGACGAGACGGCGGCGGGCGTCGTCGAAGACGGCGTCCGTGTGGTTTCCAACGTCGTCGCGAGTCAGGCGCACCTCCACGCGCCGTACGGGGGCGTCGTGCCGGAGTTGGCGTCGCGCGAGCACGAGGTCAATCTCGTCCCCGTGGTGCGGGCCGCGGCCGAGCCGTCGGGCGGCCTGAGGCGCGTCGACGCGTTGGCCGTTACGGTGGGGCCGGGGTTGCAGGGCTCGCTGTTGGTGGGAATGACGTTCGCCAAGGCCGCGGCGTACGCGGCGGACCTGCCCCTCTATGGCGTGAACCACCTTGAGGCGCATCTGGCGGCGCTGCGGTTGACGGCGGAGCCGCCGGAGCCGCCGTTCGTGGCGCTCCTGGCGACCGGCGGTCACACGGCCCTGTACGACGTGGCGTCGTGGGGGGATTACCGTCTGCTCGGCGACACGCGCGACGATGCCGTCGGCGAAGCGTTCGACAAGGTGGCGCGGCTGCTCGGGTTGCCCTATCCCGGGGGGCCGCCGCTGGAGCGGGCCGCGAGCGAAGGCGAGGATACGTTCGGCTTTCCGCGGCCTATGTGGAAGCGGGGGCTGTCTTTCTCGTTCGCGGGTTTGAAAACGGCGGTAGCGCTGAAAGTCAAGGAGTTGGGGGAGGCGGAGGCGGCGCGGGTGCGCGCCGACCTCGCGGCCTCTTTCCAGGAGGCGGCGCTCGAGGTCCTCGCCGCCAAGGCGCTCGCCGCGTGCGAGCAGAGGGGGCGAGGCCGGCTGGCGCTGGTCGGCGGCGTCGCCGCGAACGCGCGGTTGCGGGAATTGGCGGCACGCGGGGACGCGGCCGTCTACGCGCCGCCGCCCGAGTTGTGCGGCGACAACGGCGCCATGGTCGCCGCGGCCGGGTTTCTGGCGGCGGAGAGGGGGGAGCTTTTGGACGCCGCCGCGGACCCGGCGCCGTCGCTCGCTCTCGGGTAACGCGGAGTCGACATAAAATAACTTGCGTTATTTACGGCTTATCGGTATAATGCCGGTGGAGAGGGATCACGGCCTGCCCGTATGACCGTTTGGGATTTAATCGCCGAGGTAGTCAGTTACCCCGTTTATTTCCGTGAACAGACGGCCTTCGCCGTGTTGTTGGCGGTTGTAATCGGCGGCCTCGTTTATTTCTTCTTCAAATTCAACCGGGACGTCTTCCGCACGACCGATATCATCTGGGTCGCCAATACCGCGGCGCTATTCTTCATAATAATCTTTTCGGTATTGGTCCGGAACCTGGCGGTGTCGGCGGTCCTGGTAGCCATATTCACGGGCGCCGCCTTGGTTCAGGGCGTCTACCTCACGCGCCGAGGTACGAGCACTATAGCGCTCCGGAAGGACGCCAAGATCGCGATCGTACCTTTTTCGTTCGGCGGCGCCAAGGAGGATTGGCGCGTCAGCTACGGCCTGGCCGACGTAACGTCCCGGTGCCTTTCGGCCTACGACGTGGGCGTTGTGGACCCGGCTCGGGCCGCCGCCGGGTACGTCCGGCGCGGCGTGGCGGACGAGGCCCAAGCCATCGAGTGGGGCCAGGCGTTAGAGGTAGATTACCTGCTTATGGGGAAAGTGCGCCTCGTCGGGCGGAACATCCAGGTGAACTATAAGATAGTGGGGTTGTTCGAGAACCGCGAGTGGCGGCGGCCGCGGATACTCGTCGGGGCGGAGCGACCCTTCGCGGCCGCTCGCACCGTACTGGATGATTTCGTCGAGCTGTGCAACCTGGAGGTCAAGAACGGCCCCGCGCTCGAGTATTATTCGGAGCCGACGGCGTCGCTGGAGGCGTGGGAGCATTATTGCGGAGGCCGGTACTACCAGATCTCCGGGGCGCCCGAGGATTTGGAGAAGGCGCGCGAGGCGTTCCGGGGAGCGTCGGCCGCCGACGAGACCTTCACGCTGGCGGCGGTCGCGGCCGTCGAGGTTATCCTGCAACTCGCTCGCCGCCAGGTCCACGACGAGGACAAATTCCTCTCGCTGTTGGAGGAGGCCTACCGCATAGCGCTCCGGGCCGTCCGGCAGCGGGCCGAAATCTACGAGACGCAGAACGTCATGGGCGAGGTGTTCGTCTTCCTGTCGGGGGGGCGCGACGAAGACCTCTTCCGCCGCGCCCAAACCCGCTTCCTGGAGGCGGTGCGGCTTAACCCCAATTCGGCCCGGTCGTGGTACAACCTGGCGTTGATCTCGAAATACAGCGTGCCGGGAGAGGACGTCGGGTACGCGGATTTTCTGGGCAAGGCGATTTCGGCGGACCCGTCCTACGTTACGGCACGGTTGGCGCTGGGCCGTTACCTCGACGAGAAAAACGACTTCGAGGGCGCCCGGCGTCAATACCGCCTGGCCTTGACTTATAACCCCAAGAATACGTCCGCGTTGAACGAGCTCGGCTATTTCTACCTCAAACGGGAAGACGCCGAACACGCGGCCGAGATATTGGAGCGCAGTAAAGAGGTCGACGAGGCCAACGCGATGACGCGCTACTATTTGGGGATGGCGAATTTCCGGAAGGGGGATATGGCCCGGGCCGAGGAGGAGCTGTGGGCGGCGCTGGCCTTCAAACCGGAAGTCCTGAAATACTACCACGCGCTGGCTCGCGCGTTGGAGGCGAGGGAGAAGTACGTCGAGGCCATGTCGGTGTGGGAGGAGGCGCTGAAAAGGACGGCCGACGAGGGCGACGCGCGGACGGTGCGGGGTCATATAGGCCGTTTGGCCGAAAAAGTAAAAGAATCGCCGTAAGAACGCGGGCTTACCGACGGAGCGTGAACCGTGAATAGGTTATTGGCGGCGTTTGCCGCGGGCCTCGCGGCGTTTGGCTTGAGTTGTGGCGATGAGGACGTCGTATGCGAAAACCCGCCCCTTTACCCGATGACCGAGCCGAAGTACGTCCTCGCGAACGTAGCGCTCGCTTTCAATAATCCCGACCCGACGTTTCTCGGCCAAGTCCTCGACGCCGACTTCGTTTTTTATTTTAACCCCGGCGACGTCGGCGCCGAGCTCACCACCGGTTACGTAATCCCGGCGTCGTGGGGGCGGCGCGAGTTCATCCGGGCCGCGGAAAAACTTATAACCAGCGCTAAAAGTGTCTCTTTTAAATGCCCGTGGGACACCATCGGGACGCCGGGGGCGGGCGTATCGGAATACGAGGCACGGACCGTTTTGGTCTTTGTAGTAAGAGTTGACGATACCAGGTACTACCGGGCGAAGGGGTCGTACGGCTACGTTTTCCTCAAAACGCCGGGGGTGAATTGGCAATTGACGGCGTGGCGCGATTACGCCTCTTATCATTACGTTAACGGCGGCGAGCCAAACCTCGGGCGGATACTGGCGCTCTACTACGAATGAAAGAAGCGTGGCCTGTTATACTAGTCGCCGGGTGCGGGGAGGTTCGTGGGCGGTGTTAAGGTGCTTATGTGAGCAGGGGCTCGGGGTCATAAATAAAGCTTGCTTTTTCGGAATTTTTTTTTTACGATAAAGTTCCCTGCCGTGCAGGTGATGTGGGCTAGAAGATTAGAGCTTACGACCGTTGTTTAGGGAGTCAGCACTTGAGCGCCGGGCAGGCCGCCGTGAGCGGAAGTCCAAACCTCGAAAGCCGACGCCCACTTTAAACAGCCGTTCCAATCTCACCCCCACACGGCACGCGCGGGGCGAAAAAATTGGGCCCGCAAGGGCCCTTTTTTATTGAAAAAGCCCGGGTCGGCGTACCCGGGCTTTCTCAATTATGCGCGGTATTTTAAAAATACAACCGCGGCGCCACCCAAATGGCCCAACCGGTGTATTCCTCGAAGGTGGGGCCTCGCGTGGCGTCGCCGTATGAATACCATCTGTCGAGGTCTATCACCGTCGTGAAGTAAGTGCCGTAGGCCTCGACTGCCAGGGGGCCGAATATGCTTATTTCCGCGCCGCCTTTTAGCTCCGGCCCCACCGTTACGCCGCGGGCCCACGCCGTTCCGCGGAAGACCTCGTCGCCTACCGTCTCTTTTTCCTCCATATTGTATTTGGAGATGAAGAAGATCAAGCCTAAGCCCAATTCAGGTTTAATCCTATCGTCGAGGAAGCCCGGCGTGAACAACGTGTAGTCGAAGCGGACCGGCACGATGTTGGTACTGAGTTTTAAAATGCGCTCGTAGGATTCTCCGAAGACTTCGCCCGTGTACGTAACTTCGTATTCGTTTTTTATACTCCCGACGGTGGCGTCGAAGCGGGAATATTCGCCGACGGATACGCCGTAGCCGATGGTGAACCCCATCCCCGGCGCTATTTCCTCTAGCTCCCCGTCGAGGCCTAGCTTCGTCATCGGCCCGTTTATGGCGTCTCTCCAGGCGTTAGAATGGGGCAGCTCCATCTGCGGGAGCATTATGCCGGCGGTAATGCTGCCCTTAACCTCGGTATCGTCGGCTGCGATTAACCCGACGAAGCACAAGGTTAATAGCAACGACCAAAGGATTTTAGCCATGCGCTCTTCCTCCTCTAGTTTGAAGTTGAAATTTATTAAGACCACTCTTCTACGAAAACCATAACACATTTTTATCGCAAAGTGTGTATTAATTTGCGCCGCATTAACTTTGAATCCACTCCGAAAACATCGCTTGGTTAATTTAACCGTTAGGGAAAGATGGTTCGGCCGAGAGAAGGCCGGTCGCGATTCGTAAGGTCCTCTCCTATGCGGATAAAAACGCGGCGCGATCCGGGTAGGCGCGCGGCGAAGTTTTCGCGTAAGGGGCCTTAAGACGCCGCGTTCGTATTCGGAACGAGCCGAGATTTTTAATTGCGGCCGGCCGCGTCCCCGTTTATAATGAGAACGTGGCCGAGGGATTATTCGAGAAAGACGACGGCGCCCGGGCGCCGCTCGCCGTCCGCATGCGGCCGCGGACGCTGGACGAGTTCGTAGGCCAGGAGGACGTCCTGGGCCCGGGCACCTTCCTGCGCCGCGCCATCGAGCGCGACCGCCTGCAGTCCCTCGTCCTCTACGGCCCGCCCGGCACCGGCAAGACCACCCTCGCCCATATCATCTCCCCGATGACGGGGGCCGCGTTCGAGGCCCTCAACGCCGTGACCGACGGCCTGGC
>DATKXQ010000238.1:0-16209 GCA_035528975.1 bacterium | reverse complement strand
TGCGCTCCACGGCCTCCCTCCTCGCCCGCGACGACGTCGTCATCGTGGCCTCCGTCTCGTGCATATATAACCTCGGCTCGCCGGAGGAGTTCCGCAAGTTCCACCTCTTCCTCGAACGGGGCCAAAAGCTCGACGTCGGCGCGCTTGCGGCCGAACTCGCCGCCGTGCGCTACGCGCGGGACGACGTCGAATTCAAACCGGGGACCTTCCGCGTCCGGGGCGACGTCGTCGACGTCTTCCCGGCCTACGAGAACGAGGCGCTGCGCGTGGAGTTCGCCGGCGACGTCGTCGAGAACATCTGGCGGCTGGAGCCGGTGGCGGCGCGCAAGCTGCAGTCCCTCGAGCGCGTGGCCGTCTACCCCGCCAAACACTTCGTGACCGGCCGCGACAAAATCGAGGCCGCCCTCGTCCACATCGAACGCGAGCTGGCGGAGCGGCTGGCGTGGTTTAAGAAGCGCGACAAAATCGTCGAGGCGCAGCGGCTCGAGACCCGCACCCGGCACGACGTCGAGCTCCTGCGCGAGATCGGCTACTGCCCCGGAATCGAGAACTACTCCCGCCACCTCGCGGGGCGGCGCGAGGGCGAGCGGCCGTATTGCCTCCTCGACTACTTTCCGGAGAAGTGGCTGTGCATCGTCGACGAGTCCCACGCGACGCTGCCCCAGATCCGCGGGATGTACAACGGCGACCGGGCCCGGAAAGAGGTCCTGGTGGAACACGGCTTCCGCCTGCCCTCCGCCCTGGACAACCGGCCCCTCCGCTTCGACGAGTTCGAGGCGCTGGTGCCGCAGCTCGTCTACACGTCGGCGACGCCCGCGCCTTATGAGCTCGAGCACTCCGCGCTCGTCGCCGAGCAGCTCATCCGGCCCACCGGCCTCGTCGACCCGCCGGTGGTCGTGAAGCCGGCCGAGGGCCAGGTGGACGACCTCGTCGGCGAGCTCCGCGCCGTCGTCGCGCGCGGCGAGCGCGCGCTGGTCACGACGCTCACCAAGAGGATGTCCGAGGACCTGGCCGAGTACCTCGCCGGCCTCGACTTCAAGGTCAAGTACCTCCACTCGGAGCTCGACGCCATCGAGCGGGTGGAGATACTCCGCGACCTGCGCCTCGGCAACGTCGACGTCGTCGTCGGCATCAACCTCCTGCGGGAGGGACTGGACTTGCCGGAGGTTTCGCTGGTCGCGATTTTGGACGCCGACAAAGAGGGCTTCCTGCGCGACGCGAGGTCGATAATCCAGACGGCGGGCCGGGCCGCGCGGCACGCCGGCGGCAAGGTGGTCCTGTACGCCGACCGGGTGACGAAATCCATCGAGACCGCGGTGCGCGAGTCGTCTCGCCGCCGCCGCGCCCAACTCGCGTACAACCGGGAACACGGCATCGAACCCCGGAGCATCGTCAAATCGGTGGAGGCCGTGTTGGCGACGACGACCGTGGCCGACGCCGGGCCGATAGAAAAAACGCCCGCCCCCGAAGACCCCGCCGACGCCCGGGCGTTCCTGGCGCTCCTGGAATACGAGATGCGGCGGGCCGCCGAAGAGCTGGCCTTCGAGAAGGCCGCGGCGCTGCGCGACCGCATACGCGAGCTGCGCGGCGGCCCCCCGGGCCCGGCTGCCGACGCCCAACCCTCGACCCTCGCGCCCCGGCCCAGGAAAAAGCGGCGGACGCAAAGGAAGTAAATGCCGAACGAAAAAAGAACCGAAATCTCGACGCTGGTGGCCTTCGCCGTTTTCCTCGAAGTGCTGGCCGTGGTACTGACGTTTTGCCCCTACGGCTCGCTCGCCGCTATGGAGGGCGCGCCGGCGGGCCTCGTGCAAGCGGCGTTCCTCTTCGGCCTGGCGTTCGGCGCGACGGCGCTGCTCCGCGTAGTGTTGCCGGGGCCCAAGACGCCGTCGCTCTTCTACCGGCCCGGCGGCCCGTCTTTCGTCCGCTCTCTCTACTACGGCTTCGTCGCCGCCGTCGTCCTGACGTTTTACCGCGCGGCGCTGCTCGTGGGGCTTCATTACGGCGGGACCGACTTTTTCACGACGCTGCCGGTCGAATTCCTGCGGGGCGGCCCGACCGCGATCTTCGCGCGCGTCCTGTTGGCGCTCGCCGCCGCGTATCTTTTCTACGGCTACGTCCAGGGGCTGGCGGGGGGAGCGCTCGGCCGGCGCGCGGGCCTCGTCGTCGCCGCCGCGCTCGCCGCGACCACGGCGGCATGGCCGGCGGCCGGCCCGGTGCACTGGGTGGGCAATTACTCCCCCTGGCTCGCGTTCGTCGTATGGCGCCTGCCGGAGGCGATAGCGCTGGCGTACCTGTGCGAACGCGCCCGCAACCTGCTGGCTCCCTTCGTCGCCGTTTTTCTGATAGAATGGTTCGGCGCCGTGGGCGTAGGCATATACGCCTTTTTCGGGAAATGGCCTTTTCTCTTCGCGTGCCTGGTGATATTTTTAGCCGCGGCGGAAATCCTGGTCGCGGAGCGGCGGCGGGTGCTGCGCGCGGCGGGAGGCTTCTTCGCGTTTATATTCGGACGCGCGGCCGGGGCCTCCCTTCCCGACGGCGTACTTCTCGCCGCGGCGCTGGCGGGGGCGTACGTTCTCGTGCGGTCGCTGGACCTCATCGGGCGCCGCTCCCTAATAGCCGTCGTCGTAACGGCGGCCCTCTTCGCGGCGGCCGCGACGCTGTGGCTCGTGAAATATTACCGGAAGGATAAAACCGCCGTGGCCGCGCTGAAGGAACGCGGCGATGAAAACGCCGGCTGACGCGGCGGACTTCGTCGCGACGGTCGCGGAGCATTTCATCGAGCGCCGCGGCCGGGGCGCCATGCTCTCGCCGGCGGACCTCTCCTGCCTCGCGGCGTGGGAGGACGAGGGGATAGGCGCGGCGACCGCCGTGCGCGGCATCGACGAGACGTTCCGGCGCGGCGGCGAAATTCGTTCGTTGCGCCAGTGCCGGTGGGCGGTGGAGGAAGAACGCCGCAAGGCGCAGGCGGGGGCGGCCGCCCGGGCCGCCGATGAAGAACCGCCCCTCGAAGGTAAATTGGCCGCGCTCGCGGCCGCACTGGACGAGGCGGCGCGCGGGGCCGCGGCCGCGTATCGGCCGGCGGTCGAGGACGCCGCGGCCACGGTGCGGAAACTCGCCGCGGAGCCGGGGCGCGAGGGGGCCGGCGCCGCCGAAATGCAAACGGCCCTCGACGCCGTCGAAGACGACCTTCTCGTCAGAATCGAGGCGGCGGTTCTCCCGGCGGAGCGGGCCGCGCTCGAGGCCGCGGCGCGCGAAAAGCTCCGCGGCCGGGACCTCTCGGCCGAGGTCGCGCGCCGGACGGTTCGGGCGATAACGTTGCGGGAGCTGCGGCGCCGGCTGCGCCTCCCGTCGTTCGCGATATAAGCCATGGAAGAAGACCGACTGGAATTCAAGCTCCCCGACGTCGAGTTCGACGACGACGTTAAAGTGTGCCCCAAATGCCTGGGGACCGGCGTCGTCGTTGAGGACGAGGACGGCGTCTCCCACGCTCGCGTGTGCGACTGCCAGCGGCAGACGGCGACGAAGCGCCGGTTCGCGGCCGTGGGCATCCCCGCGCGGTACCGCGAGTGCGACCTGGACAACTTCGACATCGTCCCGGGGTTCACCCGCGAGAGCATCATCAGGGCGAAGCGCCTCGCCGAGAGCTTCGTCGACAACTATCCCGCGGTGGACGCCGGCCTGCTCCTCATGGGGCCCGTGGGCGTCGGCAAGACCCACCTCGCGGCCGGCATCATCAAAAAACTGTCGTTGGAAAAGGACGCGCGGTGCCGGTGGTGCGACTTCTCGGACCTTTTGACCGAGGTCAAGAAACGCTACGCCGGCAGCGCCTTCGACGAGTACGCCCTCCTGGACCCGCTCGTGGCCGCCGAGGTGCTGATTATCGACGACCTGGGCTCGATGAAAATACGCGACTGGACTTTGGACCTGCTCTCGTACGTTATAAATCAGCGCTACGTGAATCGTCGCCTCCTAATCGCCACTACCAACTACCTCGACGAACCTCCCAAAGAAGAGGCGCTGGGCGAGTTCGCCCGGCGAGACGAAACGCTGGCCGAGCGCATAGGCGACCGCCTCCGTTCCCGTTTGCTGGAGATGTGCAAGACGGTCCACATAACGGGCGGGGACTTTCGCAGGGAGCAGCGGCAGACCGGCATCCTGCGAAACCTATAACCCTTAAACATGGCCTACGCCGCACCCATAGAACGTTCGCCCATCTTCCGACGGGCCCTCCGATTCCTGGAGCTGTGGCAGCGGCCGGGGTGGATCCTCTTCGCCGCGGGGCTCGCTTTCTCCATTTCGCTGTGCAACTGGGCTATTTTCGCGTTCGTCCTCCTGCCGCTCATAATAAGGGCGGACCTGACGCGGCGGACGCCGCTCTACCACACGCCGCTCGATTGGCCGTTCGCGGCGCTCTACGGGTCCATGCTCGCGGCGTCGGCGACCGCGTACCTGGTGGGCGGGGCGGAATTCGGCAACCGCTCGTTCATGTGGACCCTCACGTATACGGCGCCGCTGGTATACTACACGGTGGCGTTCGGCCTTCCCGGCCAACCGCGCCGCTTGCTCGAGGCCCTGCTGTGGATATTCTTCATAGGGGCGGCGGCCAACTCCGCCTACGCCGTCTACCAATTCGGCCGCGCCGTGGCGGAGGGCGCCGACGTCTTCACGGTCCGCCCGGGCGGCCGGTTGTTCTACATGACGTACGGCGGCGTAATGATGCTCGCCGTAACGGGGGTCGTGGCGACGTTCGTCCGCGGCCGCCTCTCGGCGAAGGCCAAAATAGCGTTGGCCGCGCTGCTCACGGTAATGCTGGCCGGCCTGGCCGCCTCGCTCGTGCGCTCGGCCTGGGTGGGCCTCGCCGCCTCGGTATTCGTCATCGCCGTCGTCGCGGAACGGCGCCTGTTGTGGGCGTTTCCGGTCGTGGTAGCGCTCGCGGTATTAATAGCGCCCAGGCCCATAATAAAACGGGCGGAATCGATAATCAACGCCGCCACCGAGCGCGCCGCCGGCGAGGCCGCAGGCCCGCCGGAATTCCGGGTGGACATCTGGCGCACCACCCTTCGGATCGCGCGCGACTACCCCATAACCGGCATCGGCGTACATAACACCCTTTACCTCTACGACGAGTACAAAGACGAGACGTCGGTCGAGAGCCAGGTTCCCCACGCCCACAACAACTATATCCAGCTCGTCGTGGAGAGGGGCATCGTGGGCCTCGCGGCCTTCGCCTATTTCGTGTACGCGTTATTACGATTTTTCGTGCGGGGCTACCGGCGCGCCCGCTCGCCCACGGCCCGCGTCCTCGGCCTCGCCGGCATAGGCGCCACCGTGGGGTTTCTGGTGGAGGGCTTCTTCGAGTATACGTTCGGCGATTACGAGATCATGGCGATAATTTACGCGTTGGCCGGCGCGCTGGCCGCCGCGACCCGGGCGGGCGACGAGGGAGCCGAACAGGGGCAGCCGTCGTGAAAAACCGCGTCATCATATTCGGGATAGACGGCGGCACCTTCAACGTCATCGGGCCGATGCTCGAGGCCGGCCGCCTCCCCACCCTCGCGCGAATGCAAGCCGAGGGCGCGGCGGGCACGCTCTATTCGGTATACCCGCCGCTGACGGCACCGGCGTGGGCGACTTTCCTGACGGGCCTCAACCCCGGGCGCCACGGCGTCTTCGATTTCCTGGCGCCCCCGCGGCACAACTACCACCGGCGCCTGCAAAACGCGTCCGCTTTGGCCGCACCCCGCATCTTCGACACGCTGTCCGCGGCGGGCCTGACCGTCGGCGCCGTGAACGTCCCGCTGACCTTCCCGCCGCGGCCGGTGAACGGCTTCGTCGTTCCCGGGATGTTGACGCCGAAATTCGCCGAGAAATACGTCTATCCCCCCTCCGTCGGCGTCGAGATACGAGAGCGCGGCGAATATTTCATCGACATGGACCCGGCCAACTTCGAAGAAGGGCGGGACGAAGCGTTCGTCGAAGACCTGTACCGCGTCGCCGAGGCGCGCAAGAGCGCGGCGCTGTACCTCCACCGCGCCCACCGGCCCGACCTCTTCGTAGTCATCTTCACCGGCGTCGACCGCCTGATGCATTTCTTCTGGGACGAGCCCGACCTGGTCCGGGCCCACTACGAATGGCTCGACGCGGCGCTCGGCGAGTTTTTGGAAGAAGGCGGCGACGACGCCACCACCCTCGTCGTCTCGGACCACGGCTTCGGCCCGGTCGCGGGGGAAGTCGACCTGGCCGCGCACCTCGTCCGCCACGGCTTCATGACGCTCCGCGAGAAGACGGGGCCGTCGCCGCGGCGCTTTATGGACGCGGTGGCCCGGTGGGACGTGCTTAACCTCCGCAAGCGGCTGCCGCGCCGCTGGCGCGCGGCGGCCCGCGGCCGGGTGATGGAACGGCTCTCCGTGTTCGCCGCCGTCGACTGGAGCCGCACGAGGGCGTTCCCGGGAACGGCGACGCAGTACGGCATTTACCTCAACGTCGCGGGCCGCGAGCCGGAGGGGGTCGTCGCCCGCGCCGACTACGAGAAGGTCCGGGCGGAGGTGGCGGCGAGCCTCGACGAGCTGCACCCCGGCATGGCGGCGCGGGCCCTCCGCCGCGAGGAAGTGTACCACGGGCCGTTCCTCGACGACGCCCCGGACCTGTACGTGCCGCTGTGGGAGGACGGCATCCGGCTGCGGGAGTTCTCGGACGACCCGGCGGTAGCGCCGCGGCGCCGGCGCCCGGGCGAACATCGCCGCGAGGGCATACTGTTCGCGCGCGGCCCCGCCGTGGCGGCCGGCTCGGAGGCCCGGGACGCGACGCTGGCGGACGTCTACCCGACGGTGACTTACCTGTTGAACCAGGCCGTTCCCGCGGGCCTGGACGGCCGCGTCCTGGCCGAGATCGTCGCGGCCGAAACCTTGGCCGCCGCGCCGCCCGTTTACGGCGACTACGACGTAAGCGGCGTGGGGTATACCGACGGCGAGGACGCCGAGGTCCGCGCCCGGCTTCAGGGAATGGGCTATTTGGGCTAAAGCGGCCGTGACCGAAATTATCCGCACGGAAGGCGTCGTCCTAAAGCGCCGGGATTTCAGCGAGACTTCCCGCATCGCGGTGGTGTATACGCGCGTCGCCGGCAAGGTACAACTTCTCGCGAAGGGGGCCCGCGCCCCCAGGTCCCGGTTCGGCGCCGCGCTCGAGCCTTTGACCCGCGGGGAATTCGTCTTTTACTGGCGCGAGGGCAAAGACCTCTTCACTCTCACCGAAACGACGATGACGCTCCCCGGGAAGTTCATTCGCGACGAGCCGAAAACCCTCATTTACGGCCTCGCCATGGCCGAGGCCGCCGATAAGCTCAGCGGCGAGGGCGACGCCGACGCCGGCCTGTTCGACATCCTGGCATCCTCGCTGGCCGCGCTCGACGCCGGCGGCCCGCCCGCCGCCCTCCTCGCCCAATTCCTCATCCGCCTCGCCGCGAAACTGGGCTTCAAACCCGACTTAACCGCGTGCGCCGTATGCGGCCGCAAACGCCTCCGTGAAGGCGTGGCGTTGATAATAAAAGACGGGGCCGTGGTATGCCGCGAGTGCGCACCGGCCGGGGCAGAATCGATCTGGGTCTCCCCCGCGGCGTATAATTACGTAAACACGTTAATGTCAATAAACCCATCGCGACTTGGCCGGATAAAAGCCGGGCCCGAGTTGGTCGAACAGGCGCTCGCCTTAATTCTCACCCACCTCTCCTATCATACCGGCTTGGAAATAAAGAGTTTAAGGTTCGCGCACCTTTAGCAACGCCGGGTCGCATTTGACGGCGAAAAGGCGAAGTGTTATAATTTTGATTGGAAATGAAACACTTGCATCCTTGACCGGCGGTTAAATCCCCGCGGGTTAAAGGTGTATATTCAACGCTGAACGGCTATGACCGAACGTCCGGAAAAAACCGACGCGCCGACGCGCCTATATAAAGCGTTAGCGCAGGCCGCCGGCATCGGCGGGATAGCGTCCTTCGTCGTCAACGACGACGGCGTCATCGTGTCCGTCGCGAACGCCGCCGACACCCAATTCGGCTACGACGAAACGGACCTCGTCGGCCGCCGCTTCGCGGGAATCCTCTCCGGCGGCGAAACCGAAGTACAGAGGCTCTGGGAACGGGTCCGAGCCGACGGTGCGGTACCCCCCACGCCGGTCAAAATAATCTCGCGCGAAGGCGAAATTGCGACGGCCCACCTCCGCGCCCGGCGATTCCTGGCGGGCGGGAAAGAGATCCTGCTAACGACTATCCAGGGCGACGGCTCCCGCAAAAAGGCCGCGGCGACGCCGCCCGAATACCTTCTCGACAACCTCCCCGTAGGTATCATCGCGACGGACCTCGATTACCGCATCACGTACTGGTCCCAGGGCCAGGAGACCGAATCGGGCATACCGGAAGAGAAAGCCGTAGGGCGCGGCATTTTCGATCTGCTACCGAACCTCGAGCAGGAGCAAATGGGCCGCAAGAAGGTCCGCGAACGGGTCCGCGAGGTGCTGGAGACCGGCAAGCCGTACCGCATCGAGCGCTTTCGGCACAAGGACCGGTTCGGCCGCGAGGAGTTCCTCGACCTCAGGATATCGCCTCTCCGCGACCATACGGGGCACGTCGTCGGCCTGATTACGGTCAACGACAATATCACGCCCCAAGTCCGGCTGGAAGAAGACCTCGAGGAGAAGACGAATCGGTTGGTATTCGAACGCAACCGGCTGGCCCACCTCTTCCGCGTCGCGGGACGGATCCGCGAACACGAGAGCCTCGCGGACAAGTTGCAGCTCATCGTCAAAGGCATACGCGGCTTGGGATGGGAGAAGGTGTACGTCAAGGTCTTCGGGCCGGCCCCCGCGCCTTACCTTTCGGCGTCGACGGGATATAGCGACGAAGAGATAGAGGCCCTGGCCACGGCGCTCGATTCCGCTCAACAGACGCGAGCGCTGCTCGAGGGCGCCGACCTCAAACCCTACCGCAGCGGCAACATCCTCCACGTTCCCTACGGCGAGGACACGGCCGAGCTCATCCGCCGCGTCAAGCCCACGGACGGCGGCGGCCGCATCGGCGACTGGGATTCCCGCGACCTGTTCATGGTCAAAATGTACGGCCGGGAGAGCAAAGCCGTCGGATACGTCGTCCTGGACAGCCCGATAGAACACCGGAAACCCAACGACGAAAGCCTCTTCATGTTGGAGCTCTTCGTGAGCTACGCCGCGCTCGTCGCCGAGGAAGCGGCGGCGGTCGAAACGCTGAAAAACCGCACCAAGCGTCTCCACGCGGTAGCCAACATAACGAAGGTCATCAACTCCATCCACGACCCGGAGGAGTTGATGGTGCGGGTGCTGGAAGAGTTGGGCAATTTCCTGGCTTTCGGGCGCGGAGCCGTTTACTCCTACGACGATACCCACCGCCAATTCAAGATCGTCGCCAGCAAGAACCTCAGCGCCGAAAACGTAGAGATCGCCGAATTGACGGCGCACCGCCGCAGGCCGGGGTGGGTCGTGGCCAACCGGCAACCGCTGCTCGTCGTCGACACCGAGACGGATACTCGCTTCACCGACGAAGAAGACACCGGCGCCCGGTCCGAGATCTACGCTCCCATCGTATACGAACGTCGCAGCCTGGGCTGCATCGGCGTATTCCACGACGAGCCCGGCGCCTTCCACGAAGGGGACCTGGACGTACTCACCGCCTTCGCCGACCAGGTAGCCGTCGCGCTCCAAAACGCCCGCCTGTTCGAAGAAGCGGCCCAGCGCACCCAGCAGTTGTACGACCTGAACGCCATCGGCAGTCTCGTGTCTTCCGTGCTGGATATAAACGAGATCTACCCTACCATCGTCGAGCGCGTCCAAAACGACCTCCGCTTCCAGAACGTGAGCATCCTGACCGTCGACGCCGCAAACCGTTCTCTCTCGCTCCAATCCTACAAGGTGCAGGGCGCCGCGAAGGCCCTCACGGTGGACTTCCATCAGGATATCGACGAGGGAGTCTGCGGCCGCGTGGCCCGGACCGGCCAGACGGCCCTTATCCCCGACACCTCGCGGGAGCCGGATTTCTTGGAAGTCGATTTCTTGCCGCCCATGCTCTCCCAGCTGTGCGTCCCCGTAAAGATAGACGGGGAGGTCATAGCCGTCCTCAACGTAGAGAGCCGCTGGCCCAACGCCTTCGACGAAGCCGACGTCGCGGCGATCGAGACCCTTTCGGGCCAGGTCGCCGTCGCCCTTCGCAACTCGACACTCATGGAAGAGGTGACGCACAAAGCGGCGGAGCTGGAGAACGCCAACGCCGAACTCCGCCGCCTCGACGAGATGAAGGCGGATTTCGTCTCGATGCTGGTCCACGACCTGCGCACGCCCATGACCGGCATACTCGGCTCGAGCGAAATCATAGAGGAACTCCTCGCGGGGGAAGTCGACGAAAGGATAATGAACCTCGTGCACATTATCCCCAAAGAATCGAAGCGCCTCATCGACCTCATAAACAACATATTGGACTTCTACCGGCTCGAGGACACGGGGATAACAGTTACGCCTACGCCTTTGGTGGTGGAGACGCTGGTGCGCGAGGCTTACGAGGGGGCCAAAGTAATCGCCGATAAACAGGGCGTCGAATTCACCGTAGCGTTGGAGCCCGACCTGCCGATGATAAAAGGCGACGAGGCCAAATTGCTCCAAGTCCTCTCCAACCTCGTCGGCAACGCGCTCAAGTTTACGCCGGAGGGCGGCAAGGTCAACGTCTCCGCGGGCGCCGCCGACGGGATGGTATCGATCAGCATCTCGGACACGGGCGTGGGCATCCCCAAGGCCGAGATTCCCCACCTCTTCGAAAAATTCAAAACTTTCCGAACCGATAGCGACCGGCGCGTACGCGGCTCGGGCCTGGGCCTGTACATCGCCCGGGCGATCGTCGAAGCCCACGGCGGGACCATAGCGGTCGAAAGCGAGCAGGGGAAGGGTTCCACCTTCAAGTTCACCGTCCCGGTCGCCGACGAGTCGTAGCGGCGCGGGGCGCAATACCGCGTAAGCCCGGAAGCGCCGCCCGCCGGCGCCTTTTTGACGGCCGGCTGCCGCGGCGTCGCCCCTCGGCGTTTTCGTTTTAGGCCGGCCGCGGCGCGGCCTCGGGCGCGAGGCCGCGGGAAATAACTTTGCCATATGCAACGCCTTTATATTAATATACGCCCCACAGGCCTCCGACTATGGACCTGACCCACTTACTCATAACGTTGATTCTGATCTTCGTCGGCGCCAAGGCCTTCGGCGAGTTGGCGAACCGGCTGGGGCAGCCTACGGTGCTGGGCGAGCTCGTCGCCGGCGTCATCCTCGGCGTGGGCGGCCTTAAACTCGTCCATCCCGAGGCCAACGTCTTCGTGCTGCTGGCCGACATCGGCGTCATCATCCTCCTGTTCGAGACCGGCCTCGCGACCGACATCCGCGAGCTCCTTGCCGTGGGATGGCGCTCCCTCGCCGTCGCCGCGGCGGGGGTGATATTGCCCTTCGTCGGCGGCTTCGTCTTCGCCTACGCGTTCGGCTACACGAGCCTGGTTGCAATCTTCCTGGGGGCGGCGCTGACGGCTACCAGCGTCGGCATCACGGTGCGGGTCCTCTCCGACCTCGGGAAACTCAACACGAAAGAGGCGAAGATTATTTTGGGGGCCGCGGTGGCCGACGACATCGTCGGCCTTATAATCCTCGCGGTCGTGCGCGACCTCGGCCTGCGAGGCGAAGTCAGCCCGTGGAAAATAGTCCAGATTACGGCGCTCGGCGTCGTCTTCTTCATCGGCGCCATCGTCGTCGGCAACCTGTTCGCGAAGCGCCTCGTGAAGGTCATCGATAAGATGCGGACCAGCGGAACGCTGATCGTGGGGTCAATCGCGTTCGCTTTTCTATGGTCGCTGAGCGCCGAACTGGCCGGCTCCGCGGCGATCATCGGCTCCTTCGCCGCCGGCCTGTCCCTCGGCCGCACCCACAAATTCGAGGTCATAGCCCGGGAACTCAAACCGGTGGCGTACATCTTCACGCCCATTTTCTTCGTGAAGATCGGCGCCGACGTCGACGTTCGATATTTCAACCCCTTCAACGAGGCCAACCACGCCATACTCGTGGTGGCCGGTTTCCTGTTCGTGATCGCGATGGTAGGGAAATTTTTGTCGGGGTTCGTGGTCTTCGACCGGCGGGTAAAATCTACGGCGATTGGCGTGGGGATGGCGCCGCGCGGCGAGGTGGGCCTCATATTCGCGGAGGTCGGACGGCGGGCCGGCATCGTCTCCGCGGACCTCTTCGCCGCGGTGGTAATCGTCATGGCGGGCACGACTTTCCTGGCGCCGCCGCTGTTGAAGCTGACGCTGGCGCGCAAGCCGCGCGGCACGACGCTGACGAGTTGGCTCTTCGAGCCGGCGCGCAAACGCGTCTCGCGTCTAATCTGGGGCAGGTAACGCCGGGCCGCCGGCCGCGCCCGCTTCGCGGGGAAAAATATGGACGATAAAAGTAGAGTGCTCGAGCCGCCGGAATTGAAGAGCCGCCTCCAGGCCCTTCAGGCCGCGGGCCAGAAGGTGGTCTTCACCAACGGCGTCTTCGACCTCCTCCACCCCGGCCACGTTCGCTACCTCGACGAGGCGAGCCGCCTGGGCGACGTGCTGGTGGTGGCCGTGAACTCGGACCGCTCGGCGCGGCGGCTGGCGAAAGGCCCCGGCCGCCCCTTCAACGCCGAGGGCGACCGCGCGTTCGTCCTCGCGGCGCTGTGGTGCGTGAGCTTCGTAACCGTATTCGACGACGACACGCCCTACGAGTTGATTAAGCTCTTGACCCCCGACGTCCTGGTGAAGGGCGGCGACTGGCCGGCGGAGGAAATCGTGGGCGCCGACGTCGTAACCGCGGCCGGGGGCGAAGTCCTCTCGCTGCCCTACGTCGAGGGGTATTCCACCACCGCGCTGCTCGAGCGCATCGCCCGGGCGGCCGGGGGAGGCGACGACGATGGCTAAAAGACTAACGGCCGTGGGCGTAATCCCGGCGCGGTACGCCTCGAGCCGATTCCCGGGCAAGGCCCTGGCCGACGTGGCGGGCAAGCCGATGATCCGAAGGGTTTACGAGCGCTGCGTCCGCTCGTCGCGGCTGGCCCGCGTCTACATCGCCACCGACGACCGACGGATATTCGACGTCGCCCGCGAGTTCACCGACGACGTCGTCATGACCGCGGCGGAGCACCCGAGCGGCACCGACCGCGTCGCCGAGGTGGCGGCCCAGATCGAAGCCGACGTTTACGTTAACGTCCAGGGCGACGAGCCGCTCCTCGAGCCGGCCGCCGTCGACGCCGTGGTCGCGCCCTTCGACGAGGATGAGGACGTCTCCATGGCGACGCTGGCGCGGCCGGTGCCGGCGTCGGAGGCGGCGACGTTGGCCCCGCCGAATTTCTGCAAAGTCGTCGTCGACCGCAACGGCGACGCGCTGTACTTCACCCGGGCGATGATACCGTTTCGCCACCAACCTCAAATCAACCTCCCCTACCTCAAGCACGTCGGCGTCTACGCCTTCCGGCGCGAGTTCCTGTTGCGGTTCACGACGCTCGAGCCGACGCCGCTCGAGGCCGTGGAGGGGCTGGAGATGCTGCGGGCGCTGGCCCACGGCTTCAAGATCCGGGTCGTTACGGGGGACTTCGTCTCGCGGGGCGTCGATACGCCGGAAGACCTGGCGGCGGTAGTCGAGCACTACTTAAAAATGGGGGAAGCCGGCGGCGAGGACTGAGTTGCCGGCCGGCCTTAAGTATGCTAATATTATATAACATGGCTTACGGCGCAGGCACGGGGTTATGACCGCCAAACGCGTATCATCGGGAAGACTGGTCCGCGTCGAGCACCGACGGCGCAGCCGCAAGTGGCGCATCGTCGTGGGCGTAACGGCCGCCGCACTGGTCGCCGTGATCGTAGTATTCGCGTACCGTTACAAATCCCGGAAGAAGGAACCGGAAGCGCCGCAGCCGCCGCCGGCGACGGCCGAGACCGCGGCCGCCGCCGAGGCCCCCGCGACGGCCGAAAAAGTTACGCCGGCTACGGCGCAGGTCGTGACGCTGGTCGTCAACGGCACCAGCGTGCCCCAACGGTTCGGAAACGCCCTCGCCGCGTTGGAGGATTTCAACGTCGAGTGCGGCAACGCGCTGCGGTACGAGCAATACCGGCCCAAAATCGCTTACGCCGAGAAATCCTCGGTATTCTACCGCGACGGCTACCAGGAGTGGGCGGAGGGGTTGGCGGAAGCGCTGGCGGCCGACATCCCGCTGGAACGCGTGGACATAACCATTATCTGCGGCCAGGACGTATCGAAGCTCATCTTAGAAGCCCTCGCCAAGAACGTCCCGGCGTCCGAGAGTACGAACGTCGAAGTATTGAACGGGTGCGGCATCGAAGGAGCGGCCGTCAAGATTACGGAGCGCCTGGAAGCCAACGGCTACAACGTCGTCGCCGTCGGTAACGCCGCGAACTTCGATTATAAAGAGACGGCGATAGAAACGGCCGAGGGAAAACGGGACGCCGGCCTCCGGGCCGCGAACCTGTTCGGCATCGGCGAGCGTAGGCTCGAGCCGCCGAGCTACGACGTCAAGATAATCATCGGCGACGATTATACGATAGCGGCGGAGACCCCCTGAGGCCTCGTCCGGGGCCTTCGATGCCTATGGATTCTTCCTCCCCCAGCAGGACAAAGAAAGTCATCATCTGCGGCGCGGGCGCAGCGGGCGAAATGATCGCGCGCGAGATCGCCAAGCACCCGCGCCTGGGCCTCAAGGCCGTCGCGTTCCTGGACGACGACCGCCGCAAGACGGGCCGCGAGGTCGCGGGCATACCGGTCGCGGGGGTCACCGCCGAGGTCTCCACCGCGGCCGAGCGGCTGGGGGCCGACGAGGTCCTCATCGCCATGCCCTCCGCGGCGGGCGACGCGGTGCGCCGCATCGGCGAGCTGTGCATGGCCGCCGCCCTGACCTACCGCATCCTCCCCGGCATCTTCGAGATAATCCACGGCGACGCGCGACTGAGCCAGCTGCGCGAAGTGGAAGTCGAGGACCTCCTGAAACGGGACCCCATAGAGCTGGACCTGGAATCGATCCGCGAGAGCGTGAGCGGCAAGACCATCCTCGTGACCGGCGCCGGCGGCTCCATCGGCTCGGAGCTCTGCCGCCAGCTGACGTCGTTCGACCCGGCCTGCATCCTGCTGATGGGCCACGGCGAGAACAGCATCTTCAACGTCGGCCTCGAGCTCGAGCAGAAATTCCCCAAGACTACCACCATCCCCGTCGTGGGCGACATCCGCGACCGCGCGACGATCGGCGCCGTGTTCGAAAGGCACAAACCCGACATCGTATACCACGCCGCGGCCCACAAGCACATAACGTTGATGGAGCAGAACGTCGTCGAGGCCGTCAAGAACAACGTCACGGGGACGCGGGTGGTGGCCGAAGCGGCCCTCGAGGCCGGCGCGGGGCGCTTCGTGCTCATATCCACCGACAAGGCCGTCAACCCGGTGAGCACGATGGGCGCCTCGAAAATGGTGGCCGAAATGGTGGTGCAGTGTATGCGCGAGCGGGGCCCGACGGAGTTCGTGACCGTGCGCTTCGGCAACGTCCTCGGCTCCCGCGGGAGCGTCATCACGCTGTTCAAGAAACAGATCGCCCAGGGCGGCCCCGTGACCATTACCCACCGCGACATGACCCGCTACTTCATGACGATCTACGAGGCCGTGCAGCTCCTGATCCAGGCCTCGGCGATAGGCCAGAACGGCGAGATAATGATCCTCGACATGGGCAAGCCGGTGCGCATCGTCGACCTGGCGTACGACCTCATCCGCCTCTCCGGCTACGTCCCGGAGAAAGACATCGCCATCGAATTCGTCGGCATTAAACCCGGCGAGCGGCTCAACGAGGAATTGTTCGCCTCTTACGAGGACCTGAAAGAGACGCCCATCGAGGAAATTATGGTGGCGATTCCGCCGCCGATGACCGCGAAAGCGGAGCAGGTGCGGGCGAGAATACTCGCGTTGGAGAAATCCGCGGCGGCGGCGGACCGGGAGAAAACGGTCGAGCTCTTAAAAGACCTCGTTCCCACGTACGACCCGGAGGCCGCCGCGTCCATCGCCCTGGGCTCGTAATAAAACGCATAAAAAAAGAAGCCGGCCCGCGCGGGCCGGCTTTTTTCGTCATACGGTGCAGACGGGCTTAGCGGATAA
>DATKXQ010000237.1:0-18802 GCA_035528975.1 bacterium | reverse complement strand
TGGACGTTATAGAGGTACAGATAACGCTCGACCGCAAGCTTGGAGCAGCCGTACTGGGATATGGGCCGCGGCGGCATGTCCTCGTTTACCGGGAGGTTTTCGGGTTCGCCGTATACGGCGCCGCCCGTGGACGCGAATATCACCTTGCGCACGCCGGCCGCGAGGGCCGCTTCGATAACCTTTATGGACCCTATAATGTTGACGTCGGCGTCGAAGGCCGGTTGGGTGGTCGAGATGCGGACGTCCATCTGGGCCGCATGGTGGCTTACGACGTCGGGGCGCTCCGCCGCCATAACCTCCGCGAGCTCCATGTCGCGGATATCCAGCTCGTAGAAGGAAGCCCCCTCCGGCACGTTATCCCGCCGGCCCGACGAGAGGTCGTCCACGACGGCGACCTCCCATCCCCTGGCGAGATATCTCTCGGCGACGTTGGAACCTATGAATCCGGCGCCGCCCGTTATCAGTATCTTCAATTTACTTATCCCTCAATTGCCGCAGCAGCAGGACCGCCGCGACCAAAAAACACGTCCAACCGAAGTCCAGATAGGTCTGCGACGGCAACTGCAGGGCCGGGAATATAAAATCTCGATTGGCGAGTCGCGTCAGTATCGCCAGAACCAGGCCGACGAATCCGCCTATGATAAATACGTCCGCAAGCCTTTTCATAAGTCCTCCGCGCGGGACGCCGCCGGCCGGTTGCCCTTATTTTCCCCAAAAGGGTTCGTAGTCTTCGACCTCGTTTTGCGTGAGCTGTTCCAGCATTTCGCCGTCCAACGAGAAGATGTAGATATCCAGTTCGCCGTCCTGGTCCGACGCGACCGCCAGGTATTGGCCGTCGGGCGATACCGCGGCGCGGCCCTCCGAGCTTTCCAGCGTGATCAATTGCTTCAACGTCGAGCCGTCGCGGTTCACGGCGAACAGGTCGTAATCGCCGCCCCGGTTGCTGGTGAAATAGATTACGCTCCCGTCGGCCGAGAAGGACGGCATCAAGTCCAGCCCCGGCGATTGCGACAGGTTCTTTTTTACGCCGTCTTTAAAAAAGACGATCTCTTCGTCGCCGCCGTCCTCCACGTATACCAGAGCCCCGTCGGACGCCATCCGGGCCATAAACTGGTCGCCCTCGCCGGTGACCAGTTCCTCGGGTTCGCCGCCCGCGAGCGGGAGCCGCACGATATCCTTGTCGCCCTCCGCCATGGAAGTGTAGATGATCCACCGACCGTCCGGGGAAAACGAGGGGTCTATTTCCGGATAGGGCGTGTTGGTTACGCGGCGCAGGCCCGTGCCGTCCGCGCCGATGACGTACAACTCGTTATTGCCGTCGCGGTTGCTTACGAAAACGACGACCTTTCCGTCGGGAGATAACGCCGGCTGGTCGTCGTACGCCTTGTTGTTCGTCAATCTTACGACGCTCGAGCCGTCGGCGGCCGCGACGTAGACCTCCTGGTTGCCGTCGCGATTGGACGTAAACACGATTTTGCCTTCGTAGGCGCCGAACGCCGCCGCGCCGACGCACATCGCCGAGGTCAAAGTGATCCCGAAGCGCATACGACCTCCCGGTCTAAACGACGTTTCTACTTGGGTTTTTCGGAGAGTTTCTTCGCTCCCCACGCCACCGCATATTCGTCCGTAAACATTTCGTTGAACGGATCATCCGCGAGCGCGGCCTTCGCCGCCGCCAACGCGCCGTCGTAGTCGCCGTTTCTAATCCGCAACCGCGACAACATCGCGTACATCTGGCCCCGCGTCCCCGGGTCCTCGAACTTTTTGGTCACTCCCACCTCGAAGGCCTTGGCCGCTTCCTTGAAGTCCGGTTTCGCCAGAAGCAAATAGTATTCGCCCAGCGCGAAATACGCTTCGCCGTAGTCCGGGTATTTCTCGACGAGGGCGTCGAGGGCTTTTTTCCCTTCGTCGAATTTCGATTCCGCGGCATAAGCCCGGAAGCGGAGGCGCCCGACCGTTATCTTCTCGTCCGCCGTCTTGGAATACTTATCCGCCTCGGCCAACGCCTTGAGGGCCTCCTCGCTTTCGCCCTTGTAGAGGTGGTAGACGGCTATACCGCGATACCCGGCCCAGTGCTTGGCGTCCAACTCGATGCTGCGCTCGAAGCGCTCCCGCGCCAGCTCGGCGTGCGCATCCGCCAGGAGGCCGTAATCGGCCTGCGCGCCCCCCCCCGTCACCCGGGCCTGGGCCTGGTATTCCAGAGCCGTCTGGATATAAACCCAACCGATGCCGTAATTGATTTCGGCGTCGTTCGGCGCCAACGCCAGCGCCTCGGTCAGGACCTCGCCGGCTTCCTCGAAACGGTTCGTCCGGGCCGCCGAACGCGCTTCCTCGAAAAGAGCCCTGGCCTTCGCCAGGTCTCTCTCCTCGGCGACTTTCGCGTCCGCCGCCCGTTCCGGATAGTCGAGGAAAAGTTTATCGTAAACGCGCGTCGCCTCGTCGTATTCCCCCTTCGCGAACAGGCCTTCCGCACGCGTCTTGAGCCGTTCGCCGGGGTCTTCCTTCTCGCCGCAACTCGAAAGCGTAAACGCCGCCAGCGATACCGCCGCGGCCGTCAGCGCACTCAGCAGCTTCCTATTATTCACTGTTCCTCGCCTTCCAACGATAGGAGTTCCTGGTAGAGTTTTTTGGCGCGTCCTCGCAACCTCTTCGGAATAACCACGCGTAACGTAACCAGCTGGTCGCCGACGTCGTTCGTCCCCGGTCGCGGCAGACCCGCGCCCTTGATCTTCACTACGTCGCCGTCCTGGCTCCCCGCCGGTATTTTTATGTTGTCCTCGCCGCGGAGGGTCGGAACCGCGATCCCGCATCCCAGAGCGGCGCGGGCCGGCGAAAGCTCCAGTTCGTATAAAATGTCATTCCGTTCGCGGCGGAATATTTTGTGGGGTTTAACGCGGACGTCGACGTAAAGGTCGCCCGGCGGGCCGCCGTGCCGGCCGCTCTCGCCCTCGCCGGTCATCCGAATCCGCATTCCGTCGGCGATGCCGGCCGGAACGTTCAAGCTGATGTCGCGTTTCTCGAGCCTTACGCCGCGGCCCCCGCACGCTTCGCACGGCTCGCCGACTATCTCCCCTTCGCCGTGGCAACGCGGGCAAGGAGTCCCCACGCTGAAAAAGCCGTGGCGCTGAACGACCTCACCGGCGCCCCGGCACACCGGGCAAATATCCGGGGTCTGGCCGGCGGCGGCTCCCATGCCGTCGCAATCGCCGCACGTGCGCAATCGCTCGACGGCGACGTCGCGTTCGGCGCCTTCGGCCGCCTCCTCGAACTCGAGCGTAACCCGGGCCAAAAGGTCGGCGCCGCGTTTCGGCCGACGCTTGCGGCGGCCGGAGCGGGTCCGGCCGCCGAACAGATCCGAAAGCAGATCTCCGAAAACTCCGCCGGCCGAGAAGAAGTGCTCGAAGACGTCGTCGACGTCCGTTATGCCGCCGTAGCCCCGCCCCTGCAAACCCTCGTACCCGTAAGCGTCGTAGATGCGCCGCTTTCCCGAATCGCCGAGAACTTCGAAAGCCTCCGAAGCCTCCTTGAACTTCTCGGTCGCTTCGGCCGACGGATTACGGTCGGGATGGAACTCCAACGCCAAACGCCGGTAAGCCTTTTTGACTTCCTCCAGCGAAGCGCCCCGCGAAACGCCCAGGACTTCGTAGTAGTCGCGCTGAATCCTCGACGCCATAAGCGCTGCGCTATTCGACCTCGAAAGTCACGTACCGGGTGTGCCCCTCGGTAATAACCACGAGCAATACCTGGTTCC
This sequence comes from bacterium, assembly GCA_035528975.1. Taxonomy (GTDB): domain Bacteria; phylum RBG-13-66-14; class B26-G2; order WVWN01; family WVWN01; genus WVWN01. The sequence goes on along the minus strand of DATKXQ010000237.1, from coordinate 15,051 downwards.
CACTCGAGACTCCGGACATCGCGCGGTTGAAGTCGCCAACGTCCGATATGGCCTGATGGTTGACTTCGATTATCACGTCGCCTCTCCGCAAGCCATTTTGATACGCGTCGCTCGTACCCTTGACCCCGGTCACGACGATGCCTTCCCGGCCTTCGGGCAAGCCGAGCTGGTTGCGAAGCGACGGCGAGAGGTTGGCCACGTCGAAGCCCAATTCGCGTTCGAGATCGCCGCCGAAGTGCTGCCCCAGGGCCGCTTCCGCTTCGGGCAACTCGCCTATTTTTACGCGCAAAGTAGTAAGCTTCCCGTCCCGGTTGACCTTCAATTCGGCCGTCGTACCGATTTCCGTAGCGGCGACGAGATTGCGCAAGTGGTTAGTATCCTCGATCTTCTCGCCCCGGTATTCGACGATAACGTCGCCCCGGCGCAATCCGGCCTTCTTGGCCGGCCCGCTTTCGTCCACTTCCGCCACCAGCGCACCCTCGGTAGAGCCGAGTTTAAAATGTTCCTTCAGCTCCGGCGTCACCTGCTGAATAAGCACGCCGAGCCACCCGCGGGTCACTTTCCCGGTCTCGATAAGCTGGTTCATAACCTGCTTCGCCATGTTTATCGGTATCGCGAAGCCGATCCCCATATTTCCCCCGGTGCGGGTAGCTATGGCCGTGTTCACGCCTATGACCTCGCCGTCCAGGTTGACGAGAGGGCCGCCGGAATTGCCGGGGTTTATCGCGGCGTCGGTCTGGATGAAATCCTCGTAATCCGCGAGGCCGACGTTGGACCGGCCGCGCGCCGATATTATGCCGGCGGTAACGGTGTTCTGCAATTCGAACGGGTTCCCGACGGCGAGCACCCACTCCCCGACCTCTATCTTGTCGGAGTCGCCCAGTTTCGCGGCCGGCAAGCCCTTACCGTCTACCTTGATCACGGCGAGGTCGGTCCGCGGGTCCGACCCCACGACTTCGGCGTCGTACCGCTCGCCGCTGCTCATTACGACCTTTATCTCGTCCGCGCCGGCGATGACGTGGTTATTGGTAAGGATATACCCGTCGACGCTCACGATCACGCCGGAACCGGAACCCTGCTGCAGGAAATCCTCGCCTTCCGGCATCTCGAAGAATTGCCCGAAAGGACTATCGCCGAAAAAATCGAAGGGCGATCCGCCGTACGGCTGGCGCGACGCCTTCACTTCTTTCGAGACGCGGACGTTGACGACGGACGGCGAAACCTCCTCGACGACCTGGGAAAACCCCTGGCCTATGCGCCTTAGCGCCTCGAGGTCGCCCGACGGTTGAGACTCGGCCGCGCCCCACGGCGTCAGGTCCAGGACGCCGGTAACGACGGCGCCGGCGACGAAACACGAAACCGCCACGGCCGCGAGCGCGGCTTTGGTCTTTAAATTGAAGCTCATGTCGTTCCTCCCGGGCTACGGCCCGTCTCGCATATCATAACATACCGGCCTGTTACGGCCGGTATGTTTTTTTCTGAACCGGCCGTTCCAGCCGGTTTCAGCCATTTTTTAGTCGGTAAAATACCCGTAAGGGTTTAACGGACCACGACCATCCGTTTCGCCGCGTGGAACGACCCCGCGGATATCCGGTAAACGTATACGCCGGGGGCCAGCGCCGCGGTGCCTATTTCGGCTTCGTACACGCCGGCGTCAAACCGGCCGTCGACCACGTTGGCCACCCGCCGGCCGCTCAAGTCGTATACGTCGACTACGACCCCGCCGGCGAAGCCCTGGGCCAGGCCGAACTTAACCGTCGCCCGGTCGCGAGCCGGATTCGGCGCGGACTGGCCGAGCCAGTAGGTTACCGGTAACGCGTCGCCGCCCGCGCGCACGAGAACCGGCCCGTGGGAATGCGCCTTGCCCAAAAGGTCCACGTCCTCGAGTATATACTCGTAACGCGCGCCGGTTTCGACGTCGCCGTCGCCGTAGACGTACGGGCTCCGCCCTTTGATAAGGCTTCGGTTCAATTTAACGAAGGAAGCCGTCGTCGATTTTCCGTTCGCGTTCTCGGTTACCGGCCGGCGGTAGAGATTGAACCCCGCCAGCATTTTCTCGGAGCCGGTCGTCCACCGTACGCGCACGCCTTCCTGCGCGGCGCGCGCCGTAAAGGACGTGAGCGTAACCGGCGTCATCTGCATCGCGGATATGGTTTCGTAACCACGGACCCGACCCGAGCCGTAGTCGTTGTCTTTCCCGGGGTCGCCGAGGTCGAGCGCGTAATCTTCCATCCACTTGCGCACTTCGGCGTTCGTAAGGTCCGGGTTAACCTGTAATATTAAGGCCGCGAAACCCGCGACGTGCGGCGTGGCCATTGACGTCCCGCTCATGACGCTATAACCGCCGGCGATGCCCCGCACCGACGTGATCTGGTAACCGGGGGCGCAGACGTCCGGCTTGGTAAGGCCGGGCGGGTAGGGATAATCTTTCCAGGGCTCTATGGTAGACCAGGTAACGGGGCCGTAAGAAGAGAAGGACGCGTAAACGTCGCTCTGCGTCGTCGCGCCGACCGTAATGACGGCCGGAACGTCGCCCGGCGTCCGGATGTTTCTCGGCGCCGGCAGGCTCGAGTACGTGCGCTCGTTGCCCGCGGCTATGGAATAAACCATCCCGCCGGCGATAAGCGTTTCGCACAGCTGACGCCACGACACCCGGTCCGGGTTCCAGGCCTGGGTCCACCCCAAAGACATGCTGTTCACGTCCGCGCCGTTGTCGAAGGCGTACTCCATGCCTTCCCAGACGCCGGATTCGTTGCCACTGCCCGAGTTGGACAGGACCTGCACCGGCATGACGAGCGCGCCGGGCGCTACGCCGGTTTGCGTACCGGCGGTGCCGTCGCCGCATACCGAGCCGGCGCAATGGCTGCCGTGGCCGCCCGTCCCGCCGCGCGTCACGTTATTATCGTCGTACGTATTCCAGCCGTGGTAATCGTCGATATAGCCGTTATTATCGTCGTCGATGCCGTTGTCAGGGATTTCGCCCTCATTCACCCAGTCGCGTTCGGCGAGGTCGGTGTGTTCGTAGTCGACGCCGGTATCCGTTACGGCTACCACTACGCCCGCGCCGTTCACGCTGAGTTCATTCCAAACGCGGTCGGCGCCTATCTTCTCGACGCCCCACGCCAGCGCACACGTCACCGGATATTCGGCGTCGAGGTTAATCCTGACGACGCCGGGGAACCCGGCGAGCCGGCTAACGAAAGACGCCCGCACTTCGGCCGCGACGACGTTCACCGCCCACAGCGGTTTGATATCCCGGGCCAGGCCGCGGCTCGCGCCGGCGTTCAGCTCGGCCAAAATTTCCCTCTGGCTTTCGGCGGCTCGTTCTTTGGCGATGCTGCGCACCAACTCCCGCGCCGCGTTCTTATCCAGCCCCGCGGTCATGCTCTCGTATGCCTCCGGGGCCAAAGCGCCGTCCAGCGCGATCGTCACCGGGACGAATTCGCTCGATTCAACTCTCGCTAAGCGCTCTATCAGCGCCGGCGAAATATCGGCCGCGGCACTCGCAATCCCCGCCAGGGCCAACAACGCCGCTACCGCGGCCCATTTCACCGTATCGAACCTCATCTTTCTTAACCCCTTCCTTTAGAGGTACTCGTGCCTTTCCAGCCGTCGCGGCCTTGAAGGCCACATTGACCTTCTTTTAGTATATATTATAACTAGTTTAATCCACTAAAGCAAGAGATACGTTACCTGGTTACCACGACCCTCTTCGCCGCGGCGAAAGTCCCGGCTTTGAAACTACATACGTAAACGCCGGGCGCCAAAGAACCCACGTCCAGCGTAACGTCGTGTACCCCCGGGACGGCGGCCGGGTCCGGCGCCGAAGCTACCCGCCGGCCGCTCAAGTCGAATAGCGCGATTTCCACCGCGCCCGCGTGCGACGCCGGTAGCGCGTACGTCAAGCTAACGGCTCCGCGCGCCGGATTGGGCGCCGGCCGCGATAAGGCGTACGCCTTCGGCGCTATGCCGCCGGGCAATTCGCACTCCACCGGGCCGTGGCGCGTTACGGCGCCGCTAAGGCTCACGTCTTCCAAAAGATACTCCAACGTGGCCCCTCGCGTTGCGCCGCCGTCGGCGTAGACGTACGGGCTGGAGCCGGTGATGAGGGCGCCGTTCAACCGCGCATATTCGCCGGCGCCTTTGGCCCGACGGTAAAGGTTGAACCCCGCGTGGTCGTACTCGGAGGCCGTTACCCACCGCACCACCGCGCCGCCGTCGCGGGACCGGGCGGTAAACGATAGGAGCTCGACGCCGGGATTACCGGCGAGGGCGCGGTAGCAGTTGATAAGGCCGGAACCGAGCTTTCCTTCGTACCCGGGATTCAGGGGGTCGATGTCAACGCAGGTGTCCTCTATGCGTTCCTTTATCTCCTTCCACCGCCAGGCGCTGTGTGCGGTGCGAACCAGCGCCGCGAGGCCGACGACGTGCGGGCACGACATGGACGTCCCCGACATATTGGTATAGGTGTGGTCGCCGTAGTGCACCCGGACCGTGCTCCAGATGCTTTGGCCCGGCGCGCACACGTCTACCCAAGTCCCGTAATTCGACCAACTTGTTTTTTGGCCGTAGACGTCGGTCGCCGCAACCGCGATTACGTCGTCTCGCGAGCAGAGGTACGACGGTACCTGCGTCGGCGAGTTGCCCGCGGCGGAACATACCAGGACCCCTTTGCTCACCGCGTAGTCGACGGCGGCGGCGAGGCCGCCCGAATTCGACGACCCCCAGGAGCAATTAAAAGAAACCGCGTCTTTGTCGGCGGCGTAACGCAGCGCTTGCGCCGCGTACGACATACCCACGAAGCCGCGTTCCTGGCCGCCGGAAGAAGCGGACCAGCCGATGCGGAGACACATTATCTTGGCCTTGAAAGCCACGCCGGCCATTCCGACGCCGTTGTCCGTAGCCGCGGAGGCTATCCCGGAGCAGTGGGTGCCGTGGCCGTAGAAATCCATCGGGTCGTTGTCGGGTGTGCTGAGGTCCTCGCCGGGCCAACCCGTGCCGACGTCCACCCAGTCCCACCCTTTATCGTCATCCACGTAGCCGTTGCCGTCGTCGTCGATTCCCGGTTGGCCGTTCTTCTCCGCGGCATTGTACCAGATGTTGGCTTTCAAATCGGGATGTTCGTAATCGACGCCCGTATCGGCTATGGCAACCGCCAACGCACTCGACCCTTTATTGATATCCCAGCCCAGGTCGGCGTCTATGTCGTGGTTATCCAAATGAATGAGAGCCCACTGAAACCCGAAATCGGGGTCGTTGGGCTTATAGTCGACTTCGTGGACGTAGTTGGGGTCCGCCTGCACGACGTGGCCGTCGGCGCGGAACTCGTCTACGACCGACAAGATGTTCGGCAAATCTTCCTTAAAGGTAACCAGGTAGAAACGCGACAAATCCACGACGTAGTCCGGATCGGCGCCGGGGAACATGGGTTCCACGGAGGCGGCGCCGTACCGGCCGAGCAACCGGTCCACCGACGCCACGCCGGTTTGCGGAACGCCGTTGACGACCGCTACCGAGGCCACGCCCGCGCCCGGCGCGAACTCCACTTCCAATTGGTTCTCCAGTATGAATACGCCCGGGCCGACCGGCAATATGTCGGCCCCCGCCGCGGCGCCGAATAGGCACGCGGAAGCTAATATCCGTATAACCTTCGAATACGACTTCCAATTCACGTTAAAACCTTGCCTCTCTGTTAGGTGTGATTCTATAAAGAGATTAACCTTTATATTATAACATCTTATTGGGTTGTTGTCAATGATTCTTATTCCCAGCGTGGGGTCTCGAGCGCATCTGGAAAGGGGCGCGCCGGCGCGCGTAACCGCGCACCGCTCCCCCGTCCGGACGTAAGAACCGCCTAAACAAATATATCTTCGCCGTCGTCTCGAGGAATACCTTGCGCCCGGGCACGGCTATTTAGACTCGTCGATTATCTCCTCTACCTCTTTCGCCCCGTCGTCGTAGAATTTATATTCGTCCGGCGCCAATTCTTTTAACAGGCGCAGGAACTCGCCCGCGTGCACGCGCTCCTCGTCGGCGATGTCTTTGAGTACCGCCTGGGCCAATTTGTTATCGGTCGACTCGGCGAGTTGCGTATAGAGCTGGACCGCCTCGAACTCGGCGGCGACCATAAACCGAATCGCGCGCACCAGCTCCTCTTCGGTCAACTTGCGCTCGTGCTTCAACCCCGAAAACGGACTACCGAATTCCGGCATACTTAACCTCCTACCATATCTACGCCCGCGCTACGAACCCCGAACGCGCGAGGTTAAAGGTTTTCGATTGCGTTACTCAACTTGCGCCGGACGCTCGCGGCTATTTCCGCCAATCCGGCGTTTTCCACCGCGGCCATCGACGCGACGGGGTCTATGGCGGACACTTCCACGCCGCCGTCGGCGCACTCCTGGACGACGACGTTGCAGGGCAACATGAGGCCTATTTTGTCCTCGGCCTGCAGCGCGCCGTACGCGGACTGGGGATGACACGCGCCCAATATCCTGTAAGGCCTGAAATCGACGCCGAGTTTCTTCTTGAGCGTCGCCTGCACGTCGATCTCCGTAAGGACGCCGAAGCCTTCCTCTTTCAAAGCCGCTTTGGCTCTTGCGACGGCTTCGTCGAAGGCGACGGTAAGCTTTTTCGATATGTAGTAAACCATGCCGGCCTCCCCGGCTCGCTCGTCGCGCGGCCGATTCGGTTACGATTACTGCTTCACTACCGGCGATATATTAATATATATACGGCCGGTTTCAAGGGCAAATTTACGACCGGGGCGGAGTTCGCCGCCGCAACCGACCGCCGAAACCGGCGCCGGCGATTTTGTACCTTGCGCCGGGCCTCAACGTATAATAAATATAAGCCGCGCCCTTTGACCGCGGGAACGCTTTCTATACCGGCCGTCCCGCGATACGGTGGAGACATGAAATACTCGACGACGACCGACTCGCTCGCTCCCAAAGCGCTAGCCGCAGCCGCGTTGGCTTTGCTACTATGCGGCGCCGCGCCGGCGGCGCCCGACGCGCCCCGTCCCCCCGTGCGCGCGATGTGGGTTACGACCGAGTCGCTCTACAATCGGGACGAGATCGAACGGCTCGTCGCGACCGCCGCGGCCTACGACGTCGACGCCCTCTTCGTCCAGGTGCGACGCGCCGGCGACGCGTACTACGCGTCCGAGACCGAACCGCGCTCTCGCAAGCTCGACGGCCAACCCGACGATTTCGACCCGCTCGCCGAAGTCATCGCGTGCGCCCGTTTGTTCGGCGTCGACGTGCACGCCTGGCTCAACGTCAACTACATCTGGCCGGGGCCGGAGATGCCGCCGATGAAAGGCCACGTCGCCAATCGCCACCCGGAATGGATAGCCGTCGGCCGGGACGGCCGCCGCCTGACCCGCTATACGAAGAGAGAGATGGCGGCCAACGACACCGAGGGTTGGTACGCCGACCCCGCGGCGCCCGGCTTCGCCGACTACTTCGCCGGCGTAGCCGCCGAAGTCGCCCGCAACTACGACGTCGACGGCGTCCACCTCGACTTCATAAGGTATCCGAACTACCGTTTCGGTTACGGTAAAAGCGTCCGCAAAAGGTACCTCGCCGAAAGGGGCGGCCAGGACCCGATACTCCTCGGCTACCATAAACTCGACGACGACGTCTGGCAACCCGCCGTCGGCTGCGGCGGCCTCGCCGAGCGATGGTTCGACCTCCAAACGCTCGAGTGGCTGGATTGGCGCGCGGACCAGGTTACCCGTATCGTGGCCGCCGCGCGGCGCGCGGTCAAGGAAGCCGCTCCCGACGTACAATTCTCCGCCGCGCCCTGGGCCAACCCCGAACACGCCTACCGCTACGTGGGCCAGTACTGGCTCGGTTGGTTCGACGGCGAGCTGGTGGACGTCATGTGCCCGATGACGTATTGGGGCGACGCGGGCCGTCTTGCCTCTCTGGCCGAAAGGCTCGCGGCCCGGCGGGGCGACGCGCACCTTTACATGGGAGTCGGCGTCTTTAACCACGGCCCGTCGTACGCCGCGGCCGTAGCGGAGGGGCTTGCCGACGCGCCCGTGGACGGCGTCATCCTGTTCGACTACGGGTCCTGTTGGCAAAAGCCCACGGTTTTGGGAACGCTGGCGGAAGCGCATCCGCGGGAGGCGTCGCCGTGCGAATAGCGGCCCTCGCCAAAGGGACCGCGGCCGCGTCGCTGGTTCTGCTCGCCCTTTCGCCGCCGTGCGGAGGGGAAACGCTCGCCACCGTGGGCGGGAAGGCCGTCACGGAGGCCGACGTCTCGGCCTTGCTCGGCTACCTTCCCCGGGGCGAAGCCCTGCGGGCAGCCACGGAGGCGTTGGTGGAGCGCGAGATCATACTCGCGCTGGCGCGGGGCAAAGCCCTCACCGCTTCGCCGGAGGAAGTTTCGCGCGCCGTATCGCTGGCCGCCCGGGCGCACTCCCCCCCCGCGGGTTCCGGCGGCACCGCCTCGCGTCAATATATTGCGGAAGAAATACTTATTTCCAAATACATAGACCTCTATATATTCCCTCGCATAAAGGTGGACGAGGAAACCCTTACCGAATATTTTATCGGGAACGCCGCGTCTTTTCTAAAGAGACCTCCGCGCGACAGGGCGGCCCTCGAAAAAATATATCCGCAATACCGAAACGAGGTACTCTACCGCTACGTGAAAAGAGAAATCGAGCGCCTCTTAGTCGAAGCGGGGAACGAAGCCCGCGCAGGGTTGGTGGTCGAAATACGCAGATGAACCGGAATAGGTTTCGCTTGACAACGTAAGATTCAGCGTGTATAATATTTTATAGGATAGGATTTACCGCCCCTATGCGCACGGAGGATGTATGCCCAACGGGATTCAGTCCGAGCAGGTCGAGAGGATTTTTTTTGAGCACGTATCGTTCATCTTCAAAACGCTGATCCTCTCGGTCGTAATTTGCCTGTTGGCGATCGCCGCGGCCATCGTCGTAAAAATATGGTGGATCGCGCTTATAGGCCTCCTGGGCTTCCTTCCGGTCTACTTCAAGCGAAAAAAGCGAAATCGTTATATAATTACGAACGAGCGCTTCATCCGCGAGCAATACAATCCCCACCACAACACGATTGCCGTACCCCTCAAAAACGTAGTCGGCGCCAAACTGCTCAACCGGGCAAGCGATAGATACGGTACCGTACGCGTCGAGACTACTCCCGAATACGGCGACCAGCTATTGGTCGACGGCGAATCCGAATGCGGCGTAATAATGTGCTATAAAATCCCCGACCACGCGACATTCAGCGAAATCCTCCTCTTCGCGCGCGACGCAGCGGCTCAAGGTTCGTAACTCGAATATTCGGGGACGCCTCCCGTCGGGAGGTTTTTTTTTATCGTGTAATATATGTTCAATCTCAAATACTTACGAGCAACCCTGGTCGCCGGCGCCTTCGGGGCCGCCGTGGAGGCCTCCTGGCAATTAGCTCGGAATGCGCCTTACCTGCGCGCGCCCGTAGGGTTAACCGTCGCGGCCGACGCGCTGGCGGCGGGCGCCTTTACCGCGGCCTTGTTCTGGTTCTACGCCGCGGTCCTCCGCCGGGTCCGGCGTCGCCGCCCCGAGAGCGTGCCCACGGCCGCCGCGTACGCCGCCGTCCTGGCGCCCCTCCTCTGGTACGCGGCATTCGCCGCTCTCCCCCCGGCCCGACTCGCCTGGCTCGCGGCGCTTGGCATAGGCGCCGTCGCCGCCCCGTTCGCCGGCGCACTGCTGGCCGCTGCATTCCGCCGCCGGGGAGTCGCGGCCGCGGTCGCCGCCGTCGCCGCCGTTACGTTACTCGCCTTTACGGCTCTCCGGTTCCTCGAGCGCACCCGCCCCTTCGAGCCGACGCGAGCCAACTTCATTCTCGTCACACTCGATACGACCCGCGCCGACCGCATCGGCTGCTACGGATGCGCGGACGCCCGCACCCCTACCCTTGATAACTTAGCCGCCCGCGGCGTCAAATTCGACCAGGCCCTGTGCCTCGAGCCCATAACCGCGCCGTCCCACGCCACGATGATGACGTCCCTTTACCCCGAGACGACCGGCGTCGTATTGAACGGCATGAGACTGCGGGGCGACGTACCCACGCTGAGCGAGCAATTCCGCAGCGCCGGTTACGCCACCGTCGCCTTCGTGGCCGCAAGCTCGGTGCAGGCCCGCGATACGGCCCTCGACCGCGGCTTCGAGTTGTACGACGACGACGTTTCGCCCCGCGAGGGCTACCGGGCGTCGCCGTTGATGCCGCGCGCCTTGGCCGAGAAACTCGCCCTTCTGGCGAAGGACGACAATCTCGCCGAGCGCCCCGCCGACGAAGTTACCGACGCCGCGCTGCGCTGGTTGAAGCGGCATCGCCGCCGGCCCTTTTTTATGTGGCTGCATTACTTCGATCCCCACGACGACTACGAGCCGCCGCCGGAATTCTCCCCTCCCCGCCTCGGCAGCCGACCTATACAAAAAATCGTTAACGAAAACTGGGCCGACGGCAAGGGCGGGCCCCACCTGCCCGAACGCATCGCCGCGTTGTACGGCGGCGAGATCGCCTTTATGGACTCCCAGCTGGGTCGGTTCTTCGACGCGCTCGCGCGCGCGGGCCTCGCGGAGAGGACCGTCGTGTTGGTCGTCGGCGACCACGGCGAAGCGTTCGGCGAGCACGGAACGAAGTACCACGGCTTCCACCTCTATCGCGAAGAGTTAGAAGTCCCCTTCATCGTCTGCGACCTGGGCGGCGAGCTGCCGGACGTACCGGAGCCCTCGCGCCGCGCCACGACGTTGGACGTGGCCCCGACCCTCCTGGACCTCGCGGGGTTGCCAATCCCGGACCGCATGCGGGGCGAATCTCTGTTTAGGCCGCTCGCCGCGCCTCCCCCGGCGTATTGCATCTGCGTACCCGACCCCCTCCGCCAAAGCAAACAATCCCTGGGCCGACTGGAAGCTCTCGTAACTCCCGCCGAAAAGCTAATCGCGCGCGCCGACGGCGTCGCAGAATACTACGACTTGACGGTAGACCCCGCCGAAGAAACCGACCTGGCGGAAAGCGCTCCGGACCGGGTTGCCGAGTTGCGGGCGGCGCTGGACGAATTCCGCGCTTCCGTCGACGCGCCGCCGGCCGGCGCGCGCGACCTCGACGGCGAAAGCGCGGCCAAACTCCGCGCCCTCGGTTACATTAAATGATTTTACGGTGCAGACGACGAATATAAAACGAATCGCGCCGCCCGTTTTCCTCGGCGCGTTAGTCGTACTGTTCTTCCCCGCGCTGGTATCCCTTTCGCAGCTGCCGGCGGCGAAAGATACTCTCACCTTCTCGTACCCGGCCCAGCTCGAGCTGTGGCGCGGCCTGCGGGAAGGATACTTTCCCCTCTGGTCCACCCACCTGAACTCGCCCCTCTTCGCGGAGGGCCAGGGCGGCTTCGCTCACCCCCTCGCGTTGCTGCTCTTCGCCGTCTTCTCGCCCGCCGCGGCGTCGAATTTGTTCCTGCTCCTGCACGTTTACGGCGGTTTGATATTTACCTACCTCCTCTGTCGCGACCTCGGCCAGAGCAGGCCGGCCGCCACCCTCGCCGCGCCCGCGTTCGCGTTGAGCGCCTACTTCCTGGCGCGGCTGGGGATATACACGATAATAACCAACGGCGTGTGGCTGCCGGGCCTTCTATGGTTGGCCGGGCGTTTCGCCAAAACGGGCGACGGCCGATACGCGCTCGCCGGCGCCCTCGGCGGCGCGCTGGCTCTCCTCGCCGGCCAGTTTCAGCTCGCCTGTTACGCCGTCGTCGCCGCCGCCGCTTACGGCCTGATATATTCACGCCCCAGGAAAAACGCGCTGGCGGCGGTCGCGGCGTTCGGCGCGTTCCCGCTGCTCCTTGCCGCCGTCCAACTACTTCCGACGTACGAGCTCTGGCGCTTGAGCGAAAGGGCCTCGGAGCTGCGCGCCGGCGAATACTCTTTTTGGCCGCCGCAATTTTCGCAACTCTTGCTTCCCGAGCTGTTCGGCCGCGCCCCCCACCCCGCTTTCGCGCCCATAGGCGGAGCGCAAATTAATAACTATTGGGGAAGGAGCTCCTTCGTCGAGTCGGCTTTTTACGTGGGCGCGCTGCCGCTGGTGCTGGCCGTGGTCGGAAGCATGAAGAAGCGCCGGTGGTTTTTCATCGTGGCCGGCCTATTGGCGGCCGTCTTCGCGTGCGGCACCTTTACGCCGCTATTCAAAATATATAAATTCATCCCGCCCTTCGGCCTCTTCCGCGCCCCGGCGCGCCTCCTGGTATATACGACGCTGGCGCTGGCCGTAGCCGCAGGCGACGGCCTGGATTATTTCATTCGAACGCGCAGCCGCGCCTTAGCGCTGACGGCGCTGGGAGTCGCGGCGGCCGCCGCCGTCGTCGTCCTTACGTTCCGGTTTACGCTTCCGCATTTCAAGGCCGCGGTCGAGAAACGGGCGACGGCCAAAGCCGAGGAGGTGGCCGCGGCCTTCGAAAATCCCGAGACCGTAAGGGAGTATTACGCCGCGAAAGGGAGAGCGGCATTTCGGAAAGCGGCGCACGCCGCCCGGCTCCGCAATCCGGCGATGTGGTTCCAATTCGCGGTGTTGGGCGCCGGCGTGGTCGTATTCTGGGGCGCGCGGCGCAACGCCGCCGTCGCCGCGGCGGCCCCTTACGTCTTAATCTTGTTGACGGTGGCGGACCTGTATAGATACCACGACGGGCTGAACCCGACCGTCGAGGCGTCGCTCGTCGATAACCCGCCCCCCGTCGCGGCCGCCTTCGAGCCGTCGCGCCCGGGCCGCGTCTATTCCAACGGTTTCTCGCTCGGGCCCAACAAGCAACTCGGCCTCGGCCTGATTCACGAGAATACCCACGCCCTCTGGGGTTTCGACCTCCTGGTCCCGCGCGCTTCCCTCCGCCCCGCCGCCGGCGTGGCGGTCTTCGAGAGGATCGAGAAATCGTATACGACCGCCCCCAACCCGGGCGGCGAGCGCTTCGTCAAAGCGACCGCCTCGGGCTTGGGGTTAATGCGGGCTTACGGCATAAAGTACGTCGTCCGGCTAAGCCCCTGGTTCGGCGACGGCGTCGAGGCCGTAGGTTATATGCCGCCGTACTCGGTCTACGAAGTCGCCGATGCGGCCGGCCGCGTCCGGTCCCTCCCCGCATACAGGCTGGCCGAAGATAACGACAACGCGTTGAAAATTATGTCGGCGGAGGGTTTCGACCCGGGCCGCGAGGCCGTGCTCTTCGAAAAGCCCGAGGGGTTCTCAAACCCCGGCGCAACCTCCGCGACGTTGGACGTCGAACGTCGCTCGCCGCTCGTCGCGAGCTGCCGCACCGCCGGCCCGTCGCTTTTGCTGTTCGACGAAATGTACTACCCCGGTTGGACGGCGGCGGTGGACGGCGAGCCGGCTAAAATCTACCGCGCCAACGTAATATCCCGCGCCGTCGTAGTGCCGCCGGGGCCGCATACCGTGACTTTCCGTTTTAAACCGACGACCTTTTACGTCGGCCTCGGCGTCTCGCTCGCGAGTTGGGGTGCCGCGCTCGCCCTCATCGCCGGCCTTACGTTGCGCCGGCGGAAACGCGGTAACGTTGAAGCGTAATACCCGGATATTGCTCATCATCGCCGGCGGGGCGTTAGTAGTCCGGTTAGTATTGGCCGGCGCCCAACTTCCGCACCACTACCAGGCGGACGAGTTCCAGGTCGTGGAACGGGCGCTGCGCATCGGCGCCGGAGAGCTGAACCCGGGCCTTTTCACCTGGCCGGGGACGCTCGTCATATATATTAACTTCCTCTTGTTCGCCGCCTACTTCGTCGCGGCCAAGGTTGCCGGCGTCGCCGCCGGCGCCGCGGCCTTCGCAAAACTATACTGGCAAGCCCCCGGTACGTTCTATTACCTTGGCCGAATCGCGTCTTCGGCCTTCGGCGTGGCCGCGGTGGTAGCGGCGGCGCGGTGGGCGCGCGAAACTTCCGGCGCGGCGGCGGGTTGGGCCGCGGCCTTAGTCGTCGCGTTCGCGCCCGCGGCGATAAAATCCAGCGCCGTCGCGCTGCCGGACATGGCCGCGGTCGCGCTGGGGACGGCTTCGCTGGCGCTGGCCGCGAAGTACGTGCGCGAGCCGAAATTACGTCGTTACGTCGCGGCCGCCGCGCTCCTCGGCCTCGGCGCCGCCGCTAAATACCACGTGCTGCTGTACGCGCCGGCCCTCGCGATATGCGCGCTGGCGTCGGAAGGCGACCGCGCCGGTAAAGCGAAAGCCCTGTTGGCGGGCGCCGCCGCCGTCGCAGCCGCCTTCGTCATCGCTTGCCCGTTCGCGGTCCTCGACGCCAAAATGTTCGTCGGCGACCTGGCCCTCATGGCGCGCCGGCCCGGGATGGCGCGGTGGGCGCCGACGCCGCTCTACTTCCTCGGGACGACGCTGCCGCTCACTTTCGGCTGGCCGCTCGTTATTATGGTCGTCGCCGGCGTCGTCGAGCTGGCGCGGCGCCGCGACCGACGGGCGCTCGTCGTCGCCGCGGCGGCGGCGCCGTTCGTAGTCGCGGCACTCATAAGGCCGCTCGCCCCCCGGCTACTCCTCCCGCTCGTTCCGCCGCTGGCCGTCGCCGCCGGATGGGCGGCGCACGCGTTCGCCGAGTGCCCGAATCGCCGATTAAACATACTGACCGCCGCGGCCGCCGTCGTCCTTCTCGCCTCGGCGCTGGCACTCGACATAGGGCACGTCACGTGGGCGTGGCGGGAAGATTCGCGCACGACCGCTGCGAAATATATAGAGGCCGAAGTCCCGCCCGGTACGGCGCTAATCCTCGAGTCGCTGCCGCCGGACGTCGACAGCCCGCCGCTTTGGCCGACGAAGGCCGCCCTCGCCAGGTTAACTAAATATTACCGAGACGCCGGCATCGGCTCGCCCGGTAGATTCGGGTACTTTTTAAAAAGCCCCGATTACCCCTTCGGCCACAAGACGTACAACGTCTTCCTCGTCGCCGAACTCGGAGATTTCGCGAACGCCCCTCGGCCCTCATATGCGGTGCGGGTCCTCCCCGACGACGTCGACTTCTTCGCGGAACAGGGCAAACCCTAC
>DATKXQ010000236.1:0-2272 GCA_035528975.1 bacterium | reverse complement strand
CCTCGTCGCCGGTGAGCCGTTCGACGTCGGCCTCGAACCGCGCGTCCATCCACGCCTCGACGTCGGCGGCCGTAAGTGCCGCCGTCCCCGGCGCGGCGAACGCGGCCGCCTTCGCGTCGGTGCGGGCGTAACCGCGGGCCGCGCGGCCGAAAGCCGCGGCCCCCGCGCCGGCGTCGCGGCTCATGAGCGCGTCGAAGTCCGCGGCCGGTTCTTCCACCGTGCGCGCCTCGTCTTCGAGCCCCGCCGGATGCGTCGCCGGTGCCCCGCGGCCTTCCGCGGACGGCGGCGCCGCGGCCGCGGCGGCGTCGTAAGTTGTGAACTCATCCGGCGCCCGCAATTCCGTAAAGGTCTCCTCCGTCCCCTTTCGGGCCAACGCGGGCAGCTCCGTCCGGCGCCCGGTGACGCCGGCCGCCTCTTTCTCCTCGGCTTCCGCTACCCTGTCGGCCTTCTCGATTGAGGCGGCGGGCGGTACTGCGGCCGGGGCCGCCGGCGCCTCGGCCCGCTCGGACGCGCCGGGGAGCCACACCTTGACGTACAGGGTCGCGACCACTATCGCCGCGGCGGCCGCCGCGGCCGCGGAGATGAACGCGGGCGTCCGCAGCCAACCCCGGAACCCGGTGCGGGCTCCGGTGCGGCTCCGCGCGGCCTCCGCCTCGCCGGCCTCGCCCCTGACGGCCCGCTCCACCTTGGCGGTGAAGAAGGGCCCCGCCTTCGCGAGCTCGAAGTCGCCCAAAAGCCGGTACATCTTCTCGGTTTCGGCCAGGGCCCGGCGGCAGCGCCGGCAGCGGCCGAAGTGGCCCTCCAGCCGCGCGCGGTCGCGCTCGCCTATGGTCCCCAGCGCGTATTCGCCGAGAAGGATCTGCCAGTTAGGGCACGTGGGTTTTTGTTTTCGGGTTTTGGTCGTCATTACCCTCAGCCTGCCTTACGTTACGTACGGCTTTAACGCCCCTTTCAGTTTTTGCACGGCGTGGAAAAAATTCGCCTTTATCGCTCCCTCGGTTACGCCCAGGACCTCCGCGATTTCGCGATGGGTCATGCGTTCGAAATAGTGAAGCATAAATACCTCTCGTTGGCGGGGCGGCAGGTCCTGGATCGCGCCGTCAATGGCCGTGCCGAGTTCGGCGTTGGCCGTGCTCTCGGCCGGGTTTTGCCCGCGGGTCTCGATTATCGGCGCCACGTCCTCGAAGTCGACCTCCGTCCTCCGGCTCGCCCGGCGCAGGTGGTTATGGGCGGTATTGACGGCGATCCGGTAAAGCCAGGTGTAGATGCTCGAGTCGCCCCGGAAACCCTTCAAATTCTTGTAGGCCTTTATAAAGGCCTCTTGTACCACGTCTTCGGCCGCGGACCTGTTGCGTAGGATCCCGACGGCCAGGCCGAAAAGGCGATCGCGATAGGTCTCGACTATTACCCCGAATGCGTCGTGGTCGCCGTCGCGGGCCCGTCGGACTAAGTCGCCGTCGACGGTCCTTTTATCGGTTTCCCCACCGCTAGTATTGGACGCCATAACGGCCCGTAACGTTTAGTCTTCCAGGAAACGGATTTCGTATAGGCTCAATCGCGGATACGCGACCGCGGTGACGCTTATCCATCGCCGCCGGCTGATGTTCAGGCTCCACGATTTCTTTAGTTCCAGATCGAAGACCCTACCCTCGTCCCGGTAGAACCCCATGCGCTCGGCCAGCGGCACGATGTCGTGCGTCTCCGCTTCCATCATCGCCAGGTAATCGGCATCTTTTCCCTTGATATAGGCGCTCATGTTTTTGTCGCGGAGGTGCTTCGCGGCGTCGCGGTCGAGAAGGCCGCCGAGGTCGATTATGTAATGGTCGGCGTAGTAGCCGAAGACGCCGATGTCGAAGGCCGCGATGCGGGTGCCCGGCGGAAGGTTTTCCGCGGCCCATTTACCCGCCGCTTCGTGTACCGTCGTTATGTGGTGGATATTGTCGGCGTACATCATCCGCCATATATGATAAGAGCCCGCCGCCGAAATGAACGCCGCTACCAGGAACGCGTACGGTATTATCTTGAAATATTTTTCCTTTACCCATCCGAGGATAAGGCGCGCGCCGAAGATGATGGCGACGGCGAACAGCGCGAAGTTACAGCCCTCGTACCGGCCGGCCGTTCCGAAATTGGGTAGGAGGAGCGCGTAGAAGAGGTTGTGGAGAAAAACCCAGATTATGAAAAAGCCGAAGCCCGCCGGGAGGCGGCGACGGATAAGCAGGATGACGGCGCCCCATAGGCCGATCTGACTCAGGGCCGCGGGGTCCGTGAA
>DATKXQ010000235.1:0-3169 GCA_035528975.1 bacterium | reverse complement strand
TACCATTACGCCGCGGCCAAGGGGACGCGCTTCGTCGGCCCCAACTGCCCGGGCCTCATCAGCCCCGGCAAGGCCAAGGTGGGAATCATGCCGGCGCGCATCCACGAGCCGGGCGACGTGGGCGTCGTCTCGCGCTCCGGGACGCTGACGTACGAGGTCGTCTACTCGCTCACGCGGGCCGGCTTAGGCCAGACGACGTGCGTCGGCATCGGCGGCGACGCGGTCATCGGGACCGGCTTCATCGACTGCCTGGAGATATTCGAGGCCGACGCGGCGACGCGAGCCGTGGTCCTCATCGGCGAAATAGGCGGCGACGACGAGGAGCGGGCCGCGGCCTACGTCAAGGAAAAGATGTCGAAGCCGGTGGTATCGTTCATCGCCGGCCGGACGGCCCCCCCCGGCAAGAGGATGGGCCACGCCGGCGCAATAATCTCCGGCGGCGCGGGAACCGCGGAGGGCAAGCGCGAGGCGCTCATCGCCGCGGGCGTCGGCGTGGCGGACACGCCGTCGGCCATCCCGGCCATGCTCAAAGAGGCGTTGGGTATTACGTAATCTTGACTAATATAATCATATATAGTATAATATAACGTTATGGATAACAGGATAATTGTAGGGCTATCGGCGCTGGCGTTGGCGGCGACGATAGTTGTGCCGGGGCCGGCGGACGTCGCGGCGCAGGATACGATAACGTGCGTATACTGCGACGGCGGCGGCGAGGTCACGTGCGCATATTGCGACGGCAACGGAACGGTCGGATGCAACTACTGCGACGGTACCGGCAAGGTTACGTGTACGTTCTGCAACGGTTCGGGCCGCATAAGGTGCCCCGAGTGTTTCGGCAAGGGGCACATTTTCGACAACGGGAACAAGACGCCGTGTCCGCAGTGCAAGGGCGTCGGGAGTTTCCACTGCGACTACTGCGTCGACGGCAAGATGCGGTGCGAGGTATGCGGCGGGGCCGGGAAGTTGAAGTGCCGCATCTGCGACGGCTACGGCGCGGTTCAGTGCGCGGTATGCAAAGGGACCGGCCAGATGAAGCTAAAATAAGGAACCCGTCCGAAGAAGGCCGCGGCTCGAGCCGCGGCTTTTTTTATGGCGCTTGACGGCGCGCCGGCGTTTCGATAGAATATGCGGGGAAGGCCGTCGTGCTCAAGCAACTCTACATCGAGGATTTCGTACTCATCGAGCGGGTGGCGCTCGATTTCGGCCCCGGCTTCACGGTGCTCACCGGCGAGACGGGGGCCGGCAAGAGCATCGTCGTTTCGGCGCTCGAGCTGTTGCTGGGGGGGCGGGGCGACAGCCTGCTCGTGCGGCGGGACGCGGAGCGCGCCCGGTTGGAGGGCGTATTCGAGGGGAACGCGCGCACGCGGGCGCTTTTGGAGGAAGAGGGCCTCGAGGGCGACGGCGACGAGCTGGCCCTGCGGCGCGACATCGGGAAGGACGGCCGGAGCCGTTGTTACGCCAACAACCGCCCCGTGACGGTGGCGGGGCTCGCCGGCCTGGCGGGGTCCCTCGTCGAACTCCACGGCCAGTTTTCCGAGCTGCCGGCCTTGAAGGGCCGGGGCCAGACCGAGCTTTTGGACGGCTACGGCGGCCTGGCCGGACTCTACGGCCGCTACGAAGAGGCGTTCGGGCGTTGGCAGAGCTTCCGCGCCGAGTGCCGGCGGTTGCTCGAGTCCCGCGCGGAACGCGACGTGCTGTTGGACGGCCTCGCCTACATGGTCAAGGAATTGGAGAGCGCCGAGTTGGAAGCGGGCGAGGAGGAAGAGCTCCGCGGAAAACGGGGGCGGGTGCGCCACGCGGTCCGCATAAGCGAGGACGTCGAATCCGCGCTCGCGCTGTTGAACGAGGGCGACGCGGCGATATCGGCACAGCTCGAGACGCTCGAAAAGCTCCTCGCGGATTTGGCGGAAGTGGTGCCGTCCGTCGGCGCCGCCGCCGGGCGCCTGGGCGAGGCGGCCGCGGTCCTCGACGAGACGGCCCGCGAGCTCGCGGCCTTGCGGGCGTCCGAGCAAGCCGAGCCGTTGGATTTGGAATCCATCGAAAGCCGGCTCGCCCTCATCGAGCGGCTCAAGAGGAAATACGGCAAGGACGTGCCGGGTTTGATAACTCACCTCGACGAGTTGCGGGCGAAGAAGGACGAGCTGGAACAGGCCGAGGACCGGTTGGCCGAAGCGGAGCGCGCCGCGGCCGCCGCGGCCGAAGAGGCCCTGGCGCGGGCCGAGGAACTTTCGGTCGGGAGGCGCGAAGCGGCGGACAAGCTTACGGAGCGGGTGAACGCGGACCTGCCCGCTCTGGGTATGGAAGGGGCCGTGTTTCGGGTCGCGTTCGCCGAGCCGTCGCGCGCGCTCGTGCCGCGCGAAGGCGCGCGGGCCGTGGGGCCGTCCGGCGCGGAGGAGGTCGTCTTCGAGCTGGCGGCGAACCCGGGCGAGGAGCTGAGGCCGCTGGCGCGGGTGGCGTCGGGCGGCGAGCTGTCGCGGGTTATGTTGGCCGTGAGGTCGGCCTCGGCGCGCGCGGCCGGTTTGGATACTATAGTGTTCGACGAGGTGGACACGGGGATCGGCGGCCGCGTGGGCCACGCGGTGGGCAACCGCCTCCGGGAGGTAGCGGCCGACCGCCAGGTGATATGCGTCACCCACCTCGCCCAGATAGCGGCGCGGGCGAACAACCATTTTTTCGTGGATAAAGTCGTCGCGGGGGACCGCGCGACGATTACGGTGACAGGCGTCGCCGGGGAGAATCGCCCGGAGGAGTTGGCGCGGATGTTGGGCGGCGGCAAACCGCCCACGCCGACGACGTTGAAATACGCCCGGGAGCTTATGGAAACGGTCCGGCGCGAGGCCGGCGCCGGCGCAAGGAAAGGCGTCTGACGATGAAGAAAGCGTTGCTCTGGATTATGTTTTTCATATTCTTGATCCTGATCGTGAGCCCGGTGGACCTCGCGCCCGGGCCCATCGACGATATCATCTACGGCATCTTCGACGTCGTAATCGTGGCCCTGCTGGGGATGGCGCGGGGCAAAAAGAAGGCGCTCCCGCCTTCCGAGGAGGGCGAGAGCGCGGGATTAAACGACGAACGCTAAAGGGGCATTTTTGCCCTGGTGCGGGCCGTCGCTAGCAGCAACCGCTGGCGGCGGCCTTCTTTTCGCCCCCGGCCGGGGCGCAACACG
>DATKXQ010000234.1:0-4729 GCA_035528975.1 bacterium | reverse complement strand
GCCCCGGTAAAGGAGCCTTTGACGTGGCCGAACAGCTCGCTCTCCAGGAGCTCCTCCGGAATGGCGCCGCAGTTCACCGGGACGAAGGGGGACGAGGCCCGGGAGCTCATGTAGTGAATCGCCCGGGCGACGAGTTCTTTCCCGGTCCCGCTCTCGCCGGTGATGAGTATCGTAGCGCGGGCCGCGGCGGCCTTTGCTATGTCCTGGAAAACCGCCTTTATAACCTTCGATTCGCCTACCAGGCCGTACCGGCCGGCGGCGGGTTCCTCCACCCCCGCCTGAGTTATCCGCCGGGAACGGAGTTTGGCCAAAACCCTTCCCACCGCGGAGAAGAGCTCGTCGTCCGTGAACGGTTTGGATATGTACTCCTCGGCGCCGGTCTTGACCGCTTTGACGGCGTCCTCGACCGAGGCGTAACCCGTTATCATCATTACCTCGGTATCGGGCAGGTTCTGGCGTACGTGTCGCAACAGGTCGAACCCGCTTACCTCGGGCATCTTCATGTCGGTAACGACCAGGTCCACGGTCGTTTCGTCGAGCAGCCTTATCGCCTCGGCGACGCCGGTCGCGGTGAAGACGCGGTACCCCTGGGAAGTTAAATTCCTCTGGATAAGCTCGAGCGTGTCGGGCGCGTCGTCGACGACCAGGATGCGTTCTCTCTCACGCGGTGACATGTTTTTCTTCACCCTCGTTCTTCACGGAAGACGCCTTCCGGGGGAAGCGGACCTCGAACCGCGAACCCTTACCCGGTTCCGTTCGGACGTCGATCGAGCCGCCGTGCGAAGCGACGATGCCGTGGACCACTGCCAGCCCCAGGCCCGTACCCTGGCCCACGTCCTTCGTCGTGAAAAACGGCAGGAATATCTTCTTTTTGACCTCTTCGCTCATTCCGACGCCGGTATCCTCGACGACGAGGTAGACGTGCGCGTCGTCCCCTCTCGTAGCGAGGGTCAACGTGCCGCCGTCCGGCATAGCGTGGAACGCGTTCACGACCAGGTTAACGATCACCTGGCCGAGTTGGATCGGGTCGGCGATAATCCGGGGGATATCGGGTTGCAACTCGATTACGGACTCGATATTTTCTTTCTCGAGCCTCGACGCCAGCAGGGAGAGCGCCTCGTCCGCCACGGCGCTGAGGTCCACGGAGCTCTTAATCGTGGGCATTTGTCGCGCGAAGATAAGGAGTTTCTTAACGACGTCCCGGGCGTGAAGCGACGCCGTCAATATCTTGTCGATGTCGCGCGACACCTGCTCCGGAACGTCCGGCGCTTTTGTTATTAGCTGCGCGAAGCCGAGGACGTTGCCCAGCGGCTCGTTGAGTTCGTGTGCCACGCCGGCCGCGAGCTGGCCGATCGTCGCCAACCGGTCGGCGTGGCGGAGCTGCTCCTGGAGCCGCACCCGTTCCTCCTCCGCCTGGCGGTTTTTGAGGATCAGCCCCACCTGGCGGGCCACGGCGTCTATCAGGCTCTGTTCCTCCCGGAGGAAAAGGCCCGCCTCGAAATCGACCTTCGCTTCCTTGTACTGAATCTCGACGGCGCCGCGCACCAGGCCGTCGATGTTGATGTCCGCCGACAGCTTGTCCGGAGTCTCCTCAAACTCTTCCGTAGAATAGGCCTCGCCGTCTAAGTCGATCCTCCCGACGGTGAGCGCCGGGTACTGCATGGCCTGCGGAAGCAACCCCACGACGCCGCGCAAGACCTCCTCCTTGGATATGCCGGGGCGCGAGGCCAGCTCCGCTATGCCGTACAGACACGTCATCTCTTTGACGCGTTCCCGCAGCTTCCAGTACGTGCGCCGGTCCGCGACGGCGATGCCGATGCTTTCGGCGACGCCCTCGAAAAATTCCACTTCCATCTCGGCGAAGAAATGCTCCCGCCGGGATTTGAGTTGCAGCAGGCCCACGTCCTCCGTGCCGATCGCGAACGGGACTAATATCAGAGACGGGTACTCGCCGCCGAGCTTGAAGCCGGGCCCCGAGCTCTCGCCGTCCTCCGTGAATTTGAAGACGGCGGCGTTGGCGGCGTCGCCGGTCCAGAAGGTCCCGTTATCCGTGAAGTACGGTTGGCCGGCGTCGAACCGGCGCCGCATGACGTCCCGGCAGAGCTTCTCCCGGGGAGAATCTTCGGCCAGGCAGGGTATCCTCGTACCGTCTTCGTCCACGTACGGGTCGATAACGCCGAAACGGAATACCGTGTCCGCGCCGCGCGTAGCTTCGGCGAGGTAGTTGAAGTCGCCGTCCCGCATGCGGAATTCGAGCGCGTCGCACCCCGAAAATTCCAGGACAAACGCCGTTATCTCGCGCAAGAACTCGCCCCGCGGCTTGCCCTTGACGCCGTATCGCAGTATCCGGTGAGATAATTCGTAATAGTCGTCTACTAAAAAACGGCTCCGGACTGCCCGCGAAACCTTGCCGATTTTCTTGTCGTCCATATCGTGGCGCCACCGTGGTTTTGAAGCGTCTCCGCTCCAGCTCCGCGATACAGGCTAAAAAATCGCGGCCGGAAAGTCAAGCTATTCCGGCGAGCCGCGGAAAACCGTCCGGGCCCGTTCGCCGGCGGCCGCCTCGCTCCCCGCCCCCCGGGCCGGCCGTCTCCGCGAAGCTCGCAAGTAAAACGCCGAGGCGCCCGGGGAACCGGGCGCTTCGTCTCGTGCCTCACCTGTACCTTGGCAAACCGCGCTATCCCCGCCGCCGCCGAAGCGGCGCTCGCGCGAACGTACGACCGGGACGCGTCGCGACCGCGGCCTTACCGCGCCGCCGGGAACGTAACGGCGCCGGCGTCAAAGCTCGCCCCTTTCCTTGAGCGGAAGAAGTGTCTTCTTCAAGTTCTGCCTGGCCCGGAAGATCAAAGATTCGACCGAAGCCAGGGATACCGCCATCATGCGCGCGATCTCTTTGTACGAACGCCCTTCGAACTTCGAGAGGACCAGCGCCATGCGCTGCTTGCCCGGCAGCTCGTCCACCGCGGCCCGTACCGCCGCGGCCCTTCTCCCCGCGTCCAACCGTTCGTCCGGACCCGGGCCGCCCCGGGCGAGGGACTCGTCGAGCGGTACGTTCTTCGCCCGGGCGCGTTTTTGGCGGAAGTTCAGGCATTGGTTCACCGCGACGCGGTAGAGCCAGGTGGAGAACGACGACCGGCCCTTGAACGACCGGGCCCGGCGCCATACTTTGAGAAATACTTCCTGGGCTACGTCCTCGGCCGCGGCGCGGTCGCCGACGTACCGGTAGATCGTCCTGAAAACCGGCCGCTCGTACTTCCGGACGAGTTCCTCGAAGGCATCCGCGTCGCCCGCGGCAATTGCCGCCGCCAACTCCCCGTCGGCGTCGAAACCGGCTTTAGCTCGAGTCGTCAAGTTATCACCTAAACGCGTCCATATTATAACAGCATTCGGCTCGGATTTACGCAGAGGGGCAACCCCCGCAGGAGTCGCCCCCGTACGCCGCTTGCGACGCAGTTGTTACTTGAAGCGTCCGCCGCCCGGGCCGCCGCCGAGGCCGTACCCGCCGCCGGCGCCCATATGCCCCATCATCATATGCTTCCGGTCGAACATTTCCTTCTGCTCATCGGTCAGTTGCGCGCGGATCTCGAGTTGCATCGCCATCCGCTTCTTCGTCATCTCGGTGCGCAGCGCGCCGATCTCGTCGAGCTTGGCGAATATCGCCGCTTCGCCGGCCCCGGCCCGGACCAGTTCCTCCAGCTCGAGGTTCCTGGTCTCCATCTCGGCACGCAGCGGGATCATCTCTTTCCGGTGCTTGAGGGTTATCTCGCGGATGGCGGTCCGCTGCTCGTCGCTCAGGTCCTGTATAAACGCGCCCTTGGGACCCGGAGCGCCTTCCGGGCCGAAACCCGCGTGCCGTGCGCCCGCCGCGGCCGCCGCGGCCGCCGCCAAGACTACCATCAGGCCGACTACGACCGGTAACCTATTTTTCGTCATCGTTCGTCACCGCTCCTTTCTCGCATCATCCTGCGTTCGAACTTGTGGCCGCCGGGGCCGTTAGCCGGCCCCCGCGCGAAATGTTCGTGTCTGTGCCGGAAGCGTTCTTCGACGTGGGCGATGAAGCGTTCCTGCTGCTCGGGGCGGAGCATGCTCTTCGTCTCGCACATATTCTCGAAGGTCATAAGCTCCAGCCGCATTTGCATATCTGCGATCTCGGCGAAGAGCCGGTCGCGCCTCGCGACGTCGACCTCCGCCTCCTTCAATAGCTCGAGCACTTCGCCCCGCTTGCGATGCAGCTCCCGCCGCAGCGGTTCCATTTCCTTACACGCCTTGTCGTGCTGCTCGCGCATCGCGTCGCGCTGCTCGTCCGTCAGCTCCAGCTCGCCCGCCAGCGGCCTTGGCGGCCCCGGCGGCTCGGGCCTCGTGGCGCACCGGTAGGCGAACGCCACCAGCGCGCCGACGTTCAAAGCCACCGAAGCGACCAGCGCGATTACGAGAATTTTCTGCTTCATTCGTCATCTCCTTGCGTCCAGACGTCCCCCCACGCTTCGCCCAGAGAACCGTCGGGGAAATCCTCCACCGGCGAGACGCCGAGGTATGCCGCCAACTCGCCGTTGCCGTTCGACGTGGAAACGTCCGGTTCGGCGTAAAGTGCCCGCCCCAGGAAGGCGCCCAGCAAAAGCGACAGCACGGCCGCCGTCGTCGCGGCCGCGGGCACGAGTACCCGCCTCGCCCAACCGCCGCTGCGCCGGCCCGCGGCCAGGCGCTTGAGGCGGGGCGCGAAGTACGGGTC
>DATKXQ010000233.1:0-2187 GCA_035528975.1 bacterium | reverse complement strand
CGCGTCCGCGGCGGCGGGGCCGCCGGCGATATCGCGCAGCCGGGCGATCTTCTCGCGCGTCGGCTCCGCCGCGTCCCGCCGGACCCCGGGCCGGTCGTTGCTCCGGGCGAACGCGGCCATCGCCCTCCCCGCCCGCCGGCCGAAGACCAAAATGTCCAACAGCGAATTGGTGCCGAGGCGGTTCGCGCCGTGGACCGATACGCAGGCGACCTCGCCGGCGGCGTACAAGCCCGGCACCGGCGTCGCGCGCTCGTCGCGCGTCACCTCGCCGTCTACGGTGGTCGGGACGCCGCCCATGGCGTAGTGCGCCGTCGGCGCCACCGGGATCATCTCCTCCCTGGGCTCCACGCCGAGGTAGACGCGGGCGAAGTCCGTTATCTCCGGAATCTTGTTGTCCAACACGTCGGCGTCGAGGTGCGTGAGGTCGAGGCCGACGTAGTCGGCGCCGCCTATGCCCCGCCCCGCCCTGAGCTCCTGGTATATCGCGCGCGACACCATGTCGCGAGGGGCGAGGTCGAGCAGCCGCGGCGCGTACTTCTCCATGAAGCGCTCGCCGGCGCCGTTGCGGAGCACGCCGCCCTCGCCCCGCGCCGCCTCGGAGACGAGGATGCCGATGCCGTGCAGGCCGGTGGGATGGAACTGGTAGAACTCCATATCCTGCAGCGGCAGGCCGGCCCGCAGCGCGAGCGCGGCGCCGTCGCCGGTGTTGGCGTGGGCGTTGGAGGTGACGCGGAAGATCCGTCCCCAGCCGCCCGTGGCCAGCGCCACCGCCCTGGCCCCGAATACCCGGAGCGCGCCTCCCCGCTGTTCATAGGCCGCGACGCCCGCGGCGCGCTCGCCGTCGAAAAGCAGGTCCGTCACGAACAACTCGTCGTGAAATTCCACGCCCGCCTTCAGGCATTGCTGGTAGAGCGCGTGGAGGACCATCGCGCCCGTCCGGTCCGCGGCGTAGCAGGCCCGCCGCACCGGCGCCTCGCCGAAGTTCCGCGTGTGGCCGCCGAAAGGTCGCTGGTCTATTTTGCCGTCGGCGGTGCGGTTGAACGGGACGCCCAGGTGCTCGAGGTCGAAGACCACCCCCGGCGCCTCGGCGCACATAATCTCGACGGCGTCCTGGTCGGCGAGGTAGTCGGCGCCCTTTACGGTATCGAACATGTGCCACAGCGGTTCGTCCGGCTCGCGGTTGCCCAGCGCCGCGCAGATGCCGCCCTGGGCCGCGCCGGTGTGCGAACGGACCGGGTGGAGCTTGCTTATTACGGCGGCCTTCGCGCCCGCGCGGCCCAGCTCGAGCGCGGCGAAGAGGCCCGCGCCGCCGGCGCCGATTATTACGGCGTCGTATTCACGTACGTCGCCCGCCAAATAATCCTCGCTTTTTTACCGATGTTCATACCTGTGACGTCGCAGACGTCGGCTTCATAATCTCAGAACCGATCGCCGAATATACGGGTGGGGCCCGTTAACTCTCTAAATCCCTCTTCATCTCTTCGAACTCGGCCTTCGAAATTTCTCCTTTCGCGTAGCGTTCCTTCAATATCTCCAAGCTGCTTTTTTCCGCCTTGCCCGCGGTTCCTCTCGCCGTCAAATATCTTACGGCCAAGACTATCAAAATCAAAACTGCGATCGCCACTACGACCCAAAATATAAAACACCACATGCCGCCTCCCATCATAGGCCAACCGCCCATATGCCCGTCGTAGTCGCCGTGAGCGAAGGCGCCGTACCCGAGAAGCAGTAAACCTATGACGATAATCCAAGAAGCTCTCATAATGTCACCTCCTTTGCAGGGGTCCCCGTCGACGTCGCGGGATATAAAGGCGTTCCGGGTTCAGCGGCGAGCCGCGATCGTCGAACCGGTCGTTCCCCGAGGTCTCGGCGGAATAAACCGGGCCGAGCCCGACGCCGTAGGGTCGCCGCCGGTGTGCGAGCGTACCGGGTGGAGCTTGCTTATTACCGCGGCCTTCGCGCCCGCGCGGCCCAGCTCGAGCGCGGCGAAGAGCCCCGCGCCGCCGACGACCAGCGCGTCGTAAAATCGTACGTTCTCGGCCAGTTTAACAACCCCCCCTTTCGGCTACGTTTCCGCCCGGCCGCCGGCGTCACCGGCCGGGGCCGTAGTCGCTCGTCAAGTAAAATTCGATTTCCATTACGTCGTCGTCGCTTATCCAACCGGCGTCGTAACTCTGCATCCTCTTT
>DATKXQ010000232.1:0-2647 GCA_035528975.1 bacterium | reverse complement strand
TAACTTCGCCCGCGTTGACCTCGAACGCGGCGTTGGGGCCGGCGAAGAAGTAATAGTCGGGCGCGAAGAAGTCGCACGCCGTGAGCGTGCGGCTTTGACTCGTCGCGTATATCCTCTTATAGGAGGGTTCGGCGCCGGCCTCGCGCTCGTAGATGTTCGCGCGTTCGGTCACCGGCGGGATGTCCACGTAGTCGGCGTACACGCCCGAGCCGTCGGCGTTGAAGTAGAAGGCCGTGGCGTTGTAGAGCGGGTGGGTTTCCAATATCCATCCACCCCAGCTGCTGTCCCATTTGTAGCAGTAGCCGCTGTCGTAACTCAGGGCCCAGCCGACGTTTGCTTTGGGGAAGACCCAGCGGTCCACCGACCCGCCGACGGCCAGGGGATACAGGGTCCACCACCCGCCGTCGTAGTGGTACGCTTCCGCGCCGTTGGTGACCCACACGTCGTTGTCGCCGACCGCAGCCAGCAATTTCATCGTCGCGCCGTTCATCCCTTCCACGGGTACTTCCGCCCACGCCTCGCCGTCGTAGTGCAGCACCACGGGGCCGGAGGTGACCTCGCTCTCGCGGTTCCCCAGCGCCCAGCCGTTCTTTTCTCCGACGAAATCGATGGCCGTCAGCCGGGCGCCCATTTCGCCCGGGAGGAAGAGCGCCACGTCCCAGGTGGTGCCGTCGTAGCGGAAGATCAGGCCGTCGTAAGTATTCGTCATCTCGTTGAAGCGGTAGCCGCAGGCCCAGCCGGATTTCTCGCCCAGCATCTCGATGTCGGTCAGGACCGTGTCCGGCGACGACCACGCGATATCCCAGTAGTGGACGCCGGGAACGCCCACCGGCCCTTCGTCCGAACCGCAACCCACTATGAGCGCGGCCAGGATTGCCGTCATTAATGCCGTTCGCTTCATAATCCGCTCCTTTATCGCCGAAACCCCCGTCGCGCCCTAAAGGTACCAGGTCACCGTGAAGCGGTGGCTGGCCGGTTTTACAACGTCGCCGTAGGGCACGAATAACGACAGATTATTGATCGTTAGTTGGCCGCCTCGGTAATCGTAGTTTATAAACCAATCGTCGTCGAATTTATACGCGATCCCGCCGAAGAATACGTTCCGCGGGTAACTGAAGAGGTTTTGTTCCCAACCGATCTTGGCGCCGACGTTGTCGGTGAGCCACCTCTCGGCGCCGAGGCGCGTATACGTGTGGTACGCCGCGAAGTCGAGCTCGTCCACCTCCGCGTTCTCTTCGTCGTACGCTTCGGCCGAGAGGCTCACGCGCGCGTAACCGTAGTCGAAGGCCAGCGTCGTCTTCTCGTCGGGGTAGAAAGCCAGGCCGCCGCCGAAGCGGTAGTGGCGCTCGTCGCACTTCGCGAGCCGGTAGTCGTCCGCGTCCCGCTCGCCGAACGGCCCCACGAGGTCCCACCTCTCGCCCCGCCAGTCCATATTTATTCCCGGGATGAACTCCATCGCGAGCGCGCCGCCCACGCGCAAGTTGTCGAGGACGTAGTACCGGCCGCTCCCGTCCACCGTGACGCCCGTTCCCGTAAGCGTCAGCGAGCCGCTCTCCCCTTCGCGGGTTACGTTCTCGGGCAGCTCTTCCGTCGTCTCGTCGCGCCAGTCTACGGTGCTGCGCAGAATCCGGAACCCCAGCGCGCCGCCCAGGTCGTAGGCGTCGCCCGGGCGGAAGGCGTAGCCGCCCCGGAGGTTATATTCTTTGACCTCGCGCCGGCCCCACACCTCTTCCACGCGGTGCGTGCCCTCCTCGCCGGGCGGCGGCAGGAACTCGAAGTCGTAGCTGCCCTCCACCCGCTCCGGCTTAAAGGAGAAGGACCCGCCGGCCACGTGCGGCGCGAACTCGGCCGCGCCCGCGGCCGTGAGGCCGTAGCGCTGGCCCACGAGGTCGACGTCCGCCCACCCGTCGTCGGCGGCGAAGAACGGGTCCACCGTTATCGCGCCGCCGTTGTACCCGAAAGACGCCGCGGTCCGGTTGAAGTCGAAGGCGCCGCCCAGGACCCAGAAGTCCCGGCGGTAGGCGCCGAGCGCCCGGCCGCCGAGGCCCGCGGTATACGAGACGTCGAGGCCGGCCTTATCTTCCGGCTCCGTCGGCCCCGGCGACGGCGAGCCGCCGTTCTCCGAGTAGCTGAAGCCGCCGAAGCTCAGGTCGCCGCCGACGTCGCCGGCGACGAAAGTTTCGTCGAAGAGACTGAAATAGGCCGGGTTGCTGAGATAGGCCCGGAAAGCGTTCTGTTCGGCGTAGAACTCGACGTCCAAGCCGGCGTCGAAGGCGGGATAGGCCGTCGCCTTGACCGGGGCCGCGGGCGCCGGCGTCGGCGCGGGGGACTCCTGCGCGAAGGCCGCGGCCGCGACGAACAAGACTAAAAACCCCTTTACCGAGCTCATTCTTACCTCGTCCCGGGTTGCTCGGGCGTGAAGGTTGCTTGTGGGCCCACCAGGACTCGAACCTGGGACCGACCGGTTATGAGCCGGTGGCTCTATCCAACTGAGCTATGGGCCCGTTTCCCTGCATAACAGTATAGAGACGGAATATTAGTTTGTCAAGCTTTTTTAATAAATAACTAACGTCACGCGCCGTAACCCCGCTAATAAGCAACAGTTAGCGGTCTTTATACTCGCGGGGTGTTTCGCGAAAAAGCGGCC
>DATKXQ010000231.1:0-2510 GCA_035528975.1 bacterium | reverse complement strand
GGCCGTCGATTGCGGCTCGTGCGGCGCTCCCACTTGTCGCGCCTTCGCCGAGGACGTCGTCCTCGACAAAGCCCAGCTCACGGATTGCACCTTCAAATTGCGGGAGCGGCTGCAGGAACTGGCCAGGGAAATGGGTTCGCTCTCCGAACAGCTCCCCCCCACGCTCAAGAACCAAAAAAGTAAAGGTTAGCCATGGAACTAAAAAAAATAATCACCAAGCTGGGCCTGGAGACGGTTACAAGCGAGGACGGCCTCGAGCGGGAAGTAAAAGGCGGCTACGTATCCGACCTCCTTTCGGACGTAATGGCCAACGCCGGCGAGGGTTCCCTCTGGGTTACCATCCAAACCCATACCAACATCGTCGCCGTCTGCTCGCTCAACGACCTCGCGGGCGTGGTAATCGCCAACGGCAAAAGGCCCTCCGACGAAACCGTCTCCAAAGCGCAAGAGGAAGGCGTATCGATTCTACTCTCGGAAGAGAGCAGCTTCGACCTCATAGGCCGGCTCTACAAGATGGGCGTCAGGGGGAAACGGCGCTGAGCTTGCGTAATTTCCGCGCAGACTTCCACATCCACACAGTCCTTTCACCCTGCGGCGACCTGGCTCAATCCCCGCGTAAAATCATCGAGGCGGCCCGCAAACGCGGCCTGGCCCTCATCGGCGTCGCCGACCATAACGCCACCGAGAACGCGCGACCCACGATGCGCCTGGGCGAGAAGGCCGGCGTCGCGGTCTTCCCCGCCATGGAAGTTACCTCCGCCGAGGAGGTCCACGTCCTCGCCCTCTTCGGAAACCTCGCCGACGCCGGCGAGATGCAGGGCAAGGTCTATCAGCGCCTCCAAGAAGGCGAAAACGACCCGGAGCGCTTCGGCTACCAGGTCATCGTCGACGAACACGACAACATCCTCGGCATGAACAAGCGGCTGCTGCTGGGCGCCACCGACATGGACCTCGAGACCGTCGTGGATTATATCCGCCGCTACGGCGGCCTCGCCGTCGCCTCCCACGTCGACCGCCCCGCCTTCAGCTGCACCAGCCAACTGGGCTTCGTCCCGCCGGGCCTCTTCGACGCCGTCGAGCTGTCGCCCTTCGGGAAAATAGAGGAATACGCCGAGTGCGGGTATCCCGTCATCCGCTCCTCGGACGCGCACCGGCCGCAGGAAGTGGGCTCGGCCTTCACCGTCTTCGAGCTCGAGGCGCCGACGCTGGCCGAAGTCAAAATGGCCCTCGCCGGCGAAGGGGGCCGCCGGATCGCGGGGTACGGCTAACCCCCGCACGCTTATGGAAGACCTCTCCCTTCATATCCTCGACATCGCGCAGAACTCGATCCGCGCGGGCGCGACGAAGATCGAGATCGAGGTCGTCGAGCAACCGGCGGAAAACCTCCTCGCCTTCATCATCCGCGACAACGGCTCCGGCATGACCGAAGACCAGCTGGCGCGCCTCCACGACCCCTTCTTCACCACCCGCACGACGCGGCGCATCGGCCTGGGGGTCCCGCTCCTGAAGCAGACCGCCGAACAGGCCGGCGGCGGCCTGACGGTGACGTCGGCGCCGGGTAAGGGGACCACCGTCGAGGCCCGCTACGCATACGACAACGTCGACACGCCGCCGCTGGGCGACGTCGCGACGACGATTTGGACCCTGGTGGTAATAAACCCCCGCGTCGACTTCGCATACACCCACGCGCGGGGCGCCGGCCGGTTCGAGATGAGCACCGCGGAGTTGAAAGACACGCTGCGCCGCCGGAACCTGAGCACGCCGCGGGTGGCTAAGGCGCTTCGCAAATACATAACGGAGAACGAACAACGGTTGGCCGCCGGGCCCGTAGGCCGCGGCCTCCCGCGCCCGGGGGGAACGCTATGAAACTCGAAGACCTGCGCAAGATGGTAGAGAAGACGGCCGGCGCGGACGTGCCGGAGGGCGGCGCCCGCTATACCGTCGTCGTGGGGATGGGGACGTGCGGCATCGCCGCCGGCGCCCGGGAAGTCCTGGCCGCGATAATCGACGAGCTCGAGGCGCGCAACATAACGGACGTCATCGTGACGCAATGCGGCTGCCGGGGCCTGTGCGAGCGCGAGCCGCTGGTTGTCGTGGCCGCTCCCGGAGGCGAGGAGACCGTCTACGCCGACATGACGCCGGCTCGAGGCCGCGAGGTCATCGCCTCCCACGTCGCCGGCGACGAGCCGCTAATGGCGTACGTGCTGGCCGCGGGCGAGCTGCCGTAGCGCGGGACCCGCGAACGCGGTTGACACCGGCGGCCGGGCCGGATATAATAAGTATGCGAGGAGGGATGTACGTTGACGCGGGCGCTTAGCTCAGCTGGTAGAGCGCTGCTTTCACAGAGCAGAAGTCACAGGTTCGAGTCCTGTAGCGCCCACATAGCCGCGTCTCGCGCGAGCGGGCCGCGGCCAAGTCATTAGCGCGGAGACCTGGGGAAGTACTAGTTTTCGGGCCATATCGGAAAAGGGTTGCACAAGGATAGATATACTTTTATTATAGGTACGTAA
>DATKXQ010000230.1:0-6045 GCA_035528975.1 bacterium | reverse complement strand
ACGCCGAGCTCGACCCCTGGCGCGACTTGCCGGCCTACCGGCGTCTGATGGCCCAATTCAAGGACGGAGGGCCGGCGCAGTAGCGGCGCCGTTTCGCGACGCGAATATGCCGGGTCGCTTCGGCGCGTTCGATTATGACCGGACTTAAAAATATCGTCAAAGGTGCGTCGTTGAGCTCCGCGTTGCCGTGGGCTTTCCTGGTCGGGGGCTTCGCGCTGTACGGCGCGGGGGCGTCGCCGGGCCTCTCGATATTGGACTCCGGAGAGTTCCTGGGCGTGGCCCAAACGCTCGGCGTGGCGCACCCGACGGGGTACCCGTTGTACGCGCTTTTGGGGCAGCTGGCGACGCTGGTGCCGTGGGGGGACAAGGCGTTTTTGATAAATCTGGTCTCGGCGGCGGCGGGGGCGGGGGCGGCGTTCTTCCTGGCGCTGGCGGCGGGGGAGGTGGCGCGGCAGCTCGAGCTGGCGTCGCCGGCGCGGACGGCGGCGGTAGCGGCGGCGGGGCTTCTGGCGCTGACGGCCCGGACGCTGTGGTCGGTGTCGACGCTGGCGGAGGTCTACGCGCTGAACGCGTTCTTCTGGGCGGCGCTGTTGTGGGCGGCGCTGCGGCTCCGGCGCACGGCCGAGCCGCGCCGGTTGTACGTCACGGCGCTGGTCGCGGGGTTAGCGGCGGCGAACCACATGACGGTGGTCCTGATGCTCCCGGTCGTCGCGATGGTGGCCTGGCCGGGGCGGGCGGCGGCCCGAAGCCTCGCCCGGGCGCTGCCCTTGGCGGCGGCGGCGTTCTTGCTCGGGGCGGCGGTCAACCTGTACACGCCGCTGCGCGCGGCGGGGAAACCCCTCTTCAACTGGAACGACCCCTCCACCCTCGGCTCGCTCTACGCCCACCTGACGGCCTTCCAGTATCAGGGCAATTTCCTCGGCGAGGGGGTCGCCGGCGTGAAGGATGCGCTTGCCCAGTACCGGGCGTCGGCCCTCTCGAACGTTACGCCGGCGGTGCTGTTCGCGGCGCCGGCGCTCGTCTGGCTGTGGGCGAAGCGGCTGCGCCTCGTCGCCGCGGCCCTCGTCGTCTACTACGTCGGGTACTTCGCCTATTGCGCCGTATATTCCATACCCGACATCTACTACTACTTCATACCGCTGCACCTCGTCGCCGCGTTCGCGGCCGCCGTGGGGGTGGGGGCGGTCGCCGACGTCGTAGTGCGGAAAATCCCGCGGGGCCGGCTCGTCGCGGCCGTGGGCGCCGCGGCCGTGGTCGTCGCGGCCGCCGGGTGGGCGTTCGCCGCGAACGTCGGCTACGGCCACCGGCGCGGTTTTATTTTCGCGGAGACGTACGGCCGGCGGCTGCTCGCGACGCTGTCGGCGCGGGCCATCTTTTTCCCGAGCGGCGACACGAATACGTTCATAACCTGGTACAACGTCTACGCCCGCGGCCTCAGGCCCGACCTTATAATAGTGGACCAGGTCCGGCTGGCGAGCCGCGGCTACCTGACGGCGCTGGCCCGCCGCAACCCGGGCTTCGTCGTCCCGGATGAGGCCGAGGTCCGGTTTATGGCCGAGAAGGCCGTGGCGGAAGGCGAGTTCGTCGGCGACGACATCATCTTCGCCTCGAGCGACGACTTCATATTACCCGGAGTCATCGCCGGCATAATCGCGGAAAACGCCGAAGGCCGGCGCATGTTCTGGGGCCTCGGCGACCCCGGCGAAAAGCTAAAGACGTACCTTATCCCCTACGACCTCGTGATGGAGGTCGCGACGGAGGCCCCGCCCCCCGCGGAAATCCGGCGCCGCGGCCAGGAGAGCATAGACGCGCTGACCGCCCTCACCGCCTACGTCGAACGAGAGGACGCCGCGGAATTGCGGGACCCGCTGTTCCGGAGACTGCTGGCCGTATTTTACTCCGGCCTGAGCGGCCACCTCGCCGCCCGCGGCATCTTCCTGCCCCAGGAGGAGTTATTCGTTTCCTATATCCGCCTCGCGCCCGACGACGTGAACGGCTATCAAAATTTGGGGAGCATATATCTGGTCACGGGCCGGGCCGACGAGGCGGTGGCGTACTACCGGCGCGCGCTCGCGCTCGCCCCGGAGAACGCGACGCTCCGCGGCCGGCTCGCGCGGGCGCTCCTGGCGGCGGGGCGGGTCGACGAGGCGGCCGAGGCCGCGGCCGGCCTGGAGGGCGGCGCGGCCGAGGGCGAATACATCCAGGCCGTCATATTCCGCGAACGCGGAGAGCTGGATAAGGCCCTGGCCGCCTTCGAGGCGGCGAAGCCCTACCACGTCGACGACGCCGAGTTCTGGTGGGAAGTGGGCCTGACGTACGACGCCGCCGGCGACTATCGCGCCGCCGACCGCGCGTACGGGAAGTCCATCGAGATAAAACCTTACAACGCGCGCGCTTATACCGCGCGCGGCGTAAACTATTTAAAGCTGGGCGACCGCGAGGGTGCGGCCGCGGATTTCGAGGCCGCCATAGCCCTCGAGCCCCGCGACGCCCAGGCCCATTATAACCTGGCGTGCGTCTACGCGCTGCGCGGGTCCGGCGACGAGGCGTTGGAGCACCTCGCCGTCGCCGTCTACCTCAAGCCCGCGCGGTACGGGGCGATGGCGCGGGAGGACCCGGACCTCGCGAGCTGCCGCGACTTGCCGGCGTTCGAGGAGGCGCTCGCGGCCGGCGCCGAGCTCGAGTGAGATACCGACGGTGAAAAGAGATTTCAGATACGCGGCCCTTTTCTTCGGCACGTACGCCGTCGCCGCGGCGCTGTACGTCGCCTCGGCGGCGAAGGCGCCGGCGAGCGGCGACTGGGGCGATTTCGTAGCCGCGGCGTCCGTCCTCGGTATCGCCCACCCCACCGGGTACGCCGTTTACCTTCAATTTTTGGCGCTGCCGCTGCTGGCGCTTCCGGCGGCGTGGGCCGCGGCCGCGGCCGACGTCGCCAACGCGCTGGTCGTGGCGCTCGTGCCGGCGCTGCTGGCCCTGTGGGTATATCGTACGGCCCGCGGCGACGGGGGCCGCGACGCCGCGACCGCGGCCTTCGCGGCGCTGGCGGGCGTGTTCTTCGCGGCGACGCCGGCAATATGGCTCGAGGCCACGTCGGTCGAAGTCTACGGCGCGGCCTTCGCGCTGGTCCTGGGCGCGCTGCTTCTGCTGGACGCCGGCCGGAGGCGTCGCGACGACCGGTTCTTCGTCGCGGCCGCGCTCGCCGGCGGCCTCGCGGCCGGCGTGCACCTCTCGGCGTTCGCGTACGTGGCGGTGCTGTTGTTCGTCTGGGTGCTGGCGCGTCGGCCCGCGCCCCGCGTCATCTTTCTCGGCCTGGCGGCGTGGGCGGCGGGCCTCTCGGCCATGCTCTACCTTCCGCTCCGCACTGTCGCGGCCCCGCCGCTCACCTGGAGCTGGACGGGCGTCCCCGACTTCCGGGAAGTCCTCCGCCACGCCGCGGGCCGCCAGTTCTCGTACAACTTCCGCGTCCCGACGTGGCTGCTGGCGGGTTTCCGGCTACGCGAGCTCGTCGCGGCCTTGTGGCGCGGCGGCGGCCCCGTCGTGCTTCTGGCGCCCTTGGGCGTGTGGCTCGTCTGGCGTCGCTCGCGCGGCGCCGCCGTGAGTATCGTCGCCGTCATGGCCGCGAACGTCGCGCTCCTTTTATTCTACGACATACCGGACCTGGGCAGCTACCAGCTGCCGGCGGCGGGCCTGGCGTTCGCGTGCGCGGCGGCGGCCGCCGCGGCCCTCTTCGGCGCGATGCGCGGCAAGCTACGCGTCGCAGCGGCCGCGGTGGCGGTGGCGGCGACGGCCTGGGCCGTCGTCGCCGAGTGGCCCCGCCAGCGCCGCGACCCCGGTTTCCTGAAATATTACAGCCGCGAGATCGTCGCGCCCGTCGGATACCGGGGGCTTTACTTCTCGGGCGCGACGACGTCCAATTTCGTCTACTGGTTCCGGCGGCACGTCCTGCGCGGGCGGCCCGACGTCGAACTCTACAACATCAACGACGACCGCTACGACATCGACAAGTTGGCGGGCCTGGTCTGGCGGGAGGCCGGCGCCCGGCCCGTTTTCGCGGATTATTTTTTCATATTCCAGACGCACCAGCGGCGGGCCTTCTGCCGCCGCGGCCGCCCCGCCGGTTTCATTATGGAGGTGACGGGCCGCGATACGGCGCCGGAGGGTGTGTGGCCGCGCGACACCGCGGTCCTGGCGGCGGCGGCGGAGTTCCTGGCCTCGCGGCGGCTCGAGCCGGGCCGGCCGATGTCCGGCGAAGACCTCGCCATCAGCGTCTGGGAATACCACGGCTTCTTCTACGAGTACCGCGGCGAAGCGGGCCGCGTGCGGGAGTACTTCGCGCGGGCCGCGGCGATGGCGCCCTGGTCCGAGATGCCCTGGGTTAACCTGGCGCGGTGGCACTTCGAGCGGGGCGAGTACGACGAGGCGCGCGCGTCCGCGCGCAAGGCCGTCGCCGCCGGCTTCGGCCCCAACACCCACATGGCGTACGCGTACCTCGCGAT
The DNA here is from genome assembly GCA_035528975.1 of bacterium. GTDB lineage: Bacteria > RBG-13-66-14 > B26-G2 > WVWN01 > WVWN01 > WVWN01. Next base: position 1,549 of record DATKXQ010000230.1, on the reverse strand, counting down.
GGCCGAGCAGGCCGAGGGGGACCTCGACGCCGCGCTCGAGCACGCCCGCGTCGCCGTGGCGCTCAAGCCCCACGACGGCAAGACGCACCGCCTCCTGGCCGGCGTACACTTAGAGTTGGGGGACCGCGCCGCCGCCCGCGGCGAGCTGGAGCGGACGATCGGGGCCGGCTACAACGACCCCGACGCCGTGCTGATGCTGGCGAAGATATACGTGGAGGAAGGCCGCGACGACGACGCGTTCGCCGTCCTGGCCGAGAACGTCCACGACTACAACGACGGCCGCCTTATAAACGCGTACGCGCTCGCGCTCATCGCGCGGGGGCGCTACGTCGAGGCCAGGGCGGAGCTGGAGCGCGGCGCCCAGGTCGCGCCCGACTACCCGCAGATACGCGCCAACCTCGCCAGCCTCGAGGCGATGGGGCGGTAGGGCGGCTGGCGGGATTTTAAAAAAATAAAAAGGTGTAAGGGCGCAACACGTTGCGCCCTTACCGGAACAGCGCCCTCACGCGCCCCAGCGACGTGGGCGTGACGCCGACGTCGCGTATCGTGATGCGCATGTAGTGGATATAATCCTGGACGCGGCCGGCGTCGGGGTAGCCGGCCTCGGGGATGCCGTTCGTTACGAAGGAGACGACGCACCGCCCCATGAAGTCCCGGCCCCAGTCGGTGTAGGCGTTGGCCTCGTTCTCCTGGCCCGCCCACCACACCTCGACGACGACGTTGTCGCGGCCGTTGTAGTTGAACGGCGCGTCGAAGTCGAAGCCGAACCAGTCGTTGAGTTTGGGGTTGAATTGTATGGGGTCGCGGTAGAAGACCTGCGCCGGCGTGTTCCCGTCGTAGTTGTCGGCGTACTTTTCGGTCAGGGCGCTCCGCGAGGTGTGGCACAGCGTGAGGCGGAACTTGTAATATTTCCCGGCCTTGACCTCTTTGCCGACGCCGAACCACTCCCAGCTGGTGACGAGGCCGGCGGGCAACGCGTCCGAGGCCAACACGAGGTCCTGCATCCTGCAGGCCTCGCTCCCTCAACAGCCGCGGAACGGGTAGTCGCCGTTGGTGCCGCGCTCGCCGACGAGGAATTGGTCCGCCGCAGCCGGCGCGGCGAACGCGACTACGGCCATTAATACTATAACGCCCCTCATAGGTCGACCTCCTCTTAACCCGTTTACCTTCCGCTTAATTATAATCGACGCCGGGATAATTGTCAAGGAAGGGGGTTGCGTTTCGTAACGGCGCCCGTGGGGCGTAACGCGTTCCGCCCCTACGGCCCGCCGCCCTCGTTCAACACCTCCGCCGTGTGGCGGGCCCGGGCCTTCCCGCCGCGGCGCCGCAGCGCCTCGTTAATATATAAGACGCAGGCCGGACAGCCGGTCGCGACGACGTCCGCGCCGGTGGCTTCTACCGCCGCGGCTTTCTCGCCCCCTATCTTCGCGAAGACGTCGTCGTACGTCAGGCCGTACGCGCCGGCGCCGCCGCAGCACGTCACGGCCCCCGGCGCCTCCAACTCGACGAGCCGGCCGATTTTACTTAAAAGCGTCCGCGGCTCCGCGGT
>DATKXQ010000229.1:0-2275 GCA_035528975.1 bacterium | reverse complement strand
AGCGGCGCCGACATCGACCCCGAAAAAATCGAACCCTACGACGAGGCGTCGCCGGAGTATCTGCGGTACACGCGGTCCGAGCCGTGGATAGAGGTAACGGACGCCATCCGCGCCCGGGCGCGCGAAATAGTCGGCGACGAGGCCAACCCGTACCGCAAGGCCAAGAAGATATTCGACTGGGTCGTTTACAACGTCCGCTACGAGTTCCCGGATATGGAGAGCCGGGGCGCGGCCAGGTCCTTCGCGAGACTAAGCGGCGACTGCGCCGAATTCAGCATCATCTTCTGCGCGATGTGCCGGGCCGAGGGAATTCCGGCGCGTACCGTCACCGCTTGTTGGCCCTTCGGCGGCGGCCACCAGTGGGCGGAGGTACTCATCCCGCCGTACGGTTGGGTGCCGGCGGATGCCTCCATGGCGGCGATGTTCATCCCCGGCGGGTCGATCCCGGCGACCGAGGATAGCCTCCACCGCTTCATGGAAGTAACGGGTATTCTCGAAGACGACCCGGAGTGGCTGTTCGGCAATTTATACCCCAACCGCCTTATCGTATTCATAGGCGACAACCTCCCGTTCCAGGACCCGGATTCGGGGATCGCGAAGATCTTCCGGTGTATGCAGCCGGGCGGCTTCATGAACTCGTACCCCCCCGGGGTAGAATACGTCGACGTTTCGGATAAGACGGTCGGCGGCAGCGCGTACGTCCTCGGTAAACAACGGGACGACGAGGCGCTCGCGCGCAAGGTGGCGTCGAGCTCGCTGGCCGAGCGTTGCCTCGCCGTAGGCGAATATGCCAAGGCCGAAGAACTCGGCCTCGTCGCGGTCGAGCGGGCGCCTAAAGCCGAGGATGGCTGGCTGCTGCTGGCGCGGGCCTACCTGGGACAGGATAAGCTCGACGACGCCATGGACGCCCTCCGCAAAGGTTTGGCCGCCCAGGCGGGGTCCATCAAGCCGATAATGGACGCCCAGTGCCGCAACCTTCTGGGCGTGTGCTATCAAAAGAAGGGCGACCTCGCCGCGGCGCGGGACGAATTCCTGCGGGTCATGGCGAGCGGCATAGACTACGAGGGCTCGCTGGACTTCGCCGAGGCTCACCTCGAAGAGGTCATGTTGGCGCTCGAGTAGGGGGCAGCTTTCTATAAGCACGACGAAGAGGCCGGCCCGGGGGGCCGGCCTTTGCGACCGAGCCGCGGCAGCGGTTCCACCTCGGGGGGCGCCATCCAAAAAGATTGACAGCGCGGGCTGATATGGTATTATTTACTAATAAATCAGCCTCGGTTACTTTCAAAAAAGTAACACCCAACGCCCAGGAGGAGAAGATGCGAAGAATTCATGCCGTCGCCGCATTCATCATACTTACATTGCTCGGCGCCGCGGCCATTGTCCAGGCCGAAGAGCCGGAGTTGACGCTCGCGCGCTACTGGTACTTCGTAGATAACGTAGAGGTCACGGGCGACGCGCCCGAGGTCCGGCTGTGGGTCGCGCTGCCCGTCGAACACCGCGGCCAGTTGGTCGAAATAGGCGAGATCTACCCCGAGCCCGAGGCCGTCGTCGAAGACCCCTTCGGCAAAACCAAGATCGTCTTCTGGCGGCAAACGGACCTCAAAGATGGCGAGGGTATATATTTCTACTACGACTTCGGCTACGCCGGCGAGCTGGTGAGCGGCGCCGACATCGACCCCGAAAAGGTCGAGCCCTACGACGAGGCGTCGCCGGAGTACCAGCGGTACACGGTGTCCGAGCCGTGGGTACAGATAACCGACGGCATACGCGCCCAGGCGCGCGAGATAGTGGGCAACGAGGTCAATCCGTACCGCAAGGCCCACAAGATATTCGACTGGGTCGTCTACAATATCCGCTACGAGTTCCCGGATATAGAAGCGCGCGGCGCGGCCAAATCCTTCGCCAGACGGAGCGGCGACTGCGGCGAGTTCAGCGTCGTCTTCTGCGCGCTTTGCCGCGCGGAGGGGATTCCGGCGCGGACCGTCACCGCCTGTTGGCCCTTCGGCGGCGGCCACCAGTGGGCGGAGGTGCTCATCCCGCCCTACGGCTGGGTACCGGCCGACGCGTCGGTGGCGGCGATGTTCATCCCCGGCGGGTCCGTCCCGGCGACCGAGGATAGCCGTCATCGCTTCATGGAGATAACGGGAATTCTCGAAGATGACCCGGAGTGGCTGTTCGGCAACCTGTATCCCAACCGCCTCATCGTATCCGTGGGCAACAACCTCGAGTTCAAAGACGCCGACCTGGGCGTCGGCAAAGTCTTCCGCTTTATGCA
>DATKXQ010000228.1:0-2570 GCA_035528975.1 bacterium | reverse complement strand
GTATGAAGATGGGCGCCGCACGCGTCGACGTCACCTCGCTCCGGACGGCGTTGCGCGGGTCGACGACGACGACGTCGGGCCGCCGGCCCTCCGCGAAACAATGGTACGATTGGGCCCAGAGCCCCTGGCGGCCGTAGAAGGGGAACAGGACGTAACCGCGGTAGCCGAAGGTCCGCAGGCGGTTGCGGCCGTTTTCGGCGGCGAAATGGAAACCGCGCAGGCTCGTTCGGTTCCAATGGTACCAGGCCGGGTAGGCCGGCAGGAGCGTAAACGCGACCGCCGCCCACGTCGCGATTTTTTTTGCGCGTATTTCGTTCAACAACGCCACGACCGCGGCCCCGGCGAACGGCGCGCACACGAGGAAGAAAGGCAGGTACCATACGTTGATCTCGAACGTCTGAAAAGGCGTCAACAGACCCACTAACGGGAGCAGCGTTACGGGGCCCGTAACCGCCGCTACCGCCGCGAGCATCCCCGCGAACGGCGTCCGCGTCCTGAAGCTCCATACCAGGCCGAAGGCCGCCAAGAGGCCGACGCCCGGGCCGTATTGCAGCAGGGATAGTTTCCCGAGCTCCGCGGCGTGGTAGCCGAGGTACCGGTACCGCGGCCAGAATATCGAACCGAACTCCCGCCGCAGGACGTGGTCGAGGAAGCGCGAGAGGTCGGCCGGCGCGCCCCAGTTGATCGCCGGCCCGCCCGAGGCCCGCAGCGCCAGGTACAGGTAAATCGAAATTCCCAGCACGAGCAACGGCGCCGCCTTCGCTACGAGGGAGTATCCCCCCGCTCCCCGCCGCAATTTCCAGAATAGATAGGCCAGGAGCGGCCCCGTGGCCGCGAGGGAGAGCGGGTGATTGGCCGCGGCCAACGCCGCGGCGAAGGCCGTCGCGTAAAACCACCGGACGTCGCGCCGCCCGCGGCAGCGCACGCCGCACCAGAGCGTCGCGGCCAGTAGCGCCGCGTTCAGCGCGTAGACCTCCGTTATTATCGCCTGCGGCCAGAAGTTGCGGGAGAAGGCGAAAAGGCCGGCCGCGGCCCACGACCCCGCGGCCGTGAAGCCCCGCTTTTTCGCCCCGGGCGAGAGAAATTCCCACGTGAAGAGGAAGACGAAAGCCGCCGCCAGCGCCGCGAAGAAAGCCGACGAGACGTTAAGGCGCCAGGGTACGTCGCCGGCCGGGAGATAGGTGAAGAGGTGGCCCACCAGCGTCTCGAGCGGGTAGCCCGAGGGGTGGTCGACGCCCAGCGTCGCGGCCCCCAGCGCGAACTCCATCGGGTCCTCGAAATTCAGCGACGGCGCGAGGGTGCAGAGGTAGACCGCGAACGGAACGAGGAAGGAGGCCAGCGCGCCCAGGGCGTACAAGTTCGCGGCCGGCCGGCCGCTCGCGGGGGGTGCGGGACGGTAGCTCATCCCTCAATAATAACCGCGGGGGGGGCGGCCGTCAATCCATAAACGAAGGCCGGGGTATGCGGAAGGGCGTTACGGGGCGGCCGTAACCGGCGCGCCGCGGCGGAGGTGCGATAAATACGCCTCGACGTCCGGTTGGTCCGGCATCGCGGCCAGGCCGACGTTGCGCCGGCGAGCCCCGCCGCCCGTACGCTCCGACGTAGTTGCGTTCGCCACGGCCCTATCGTAGTTTTTTAATCCGTACGGGTCAACCTAAAAGCAAGACCCCCCGAGGCGGGCCGTCAACCGGGAAAAGGGGTGGAGGGGGTGCGGCGGGTATAAAACCCGCCGCCACTGGTCCGGCGTAGGGGACGGTCTTCAGACCGGCCCACCTGACGCCCGGCACGGTCTAAAGACCGTGCCCTACATTTGATATGATAAAAACCCCCGCCTCGCGGCGGGGGTTTCTTTTTCCGTAGTGGCGTGTCGGATTAGATATCTTCCCAGCGGCCTTCGATCTCTTCGGTGGCCGCGCGCCGGCGGCAGTATTAATTATTGTACATTATGATTAACAATAAATACATTCGCTAATTATGCTTTTTATCATGCCTATGGTGCGGCGGCTATAAAACCCGCCGCTACTGGTCCGGCGTAGGGGAGGCGGTGCGGCTCGAAGGGGCCGTGGCGGCGGGAACAGGTCCGTGTCGTATGACGTTTAGTTTATTTTTTTGACGTGTATCGGTTGATAGTATATAATATTAGCGGAGTGACAATCCGGGATGCTTCCGGCAAAGACGCCCCCCTCGGGGGGCGTTTTTGTTTTGCCTATCCCCGCGCCGCCCTAAGTAGTCCCAAGAAAAAACCCCCGCCGCGAGGCGGGGGTTCTCGTTTCCGTAATAGCGTGTCGGCTTAGATATCTTCCCAGCGGCTTTCGAGCTTCTCCTGGACCGCCGGCATGGTGGTGTATTCCATCTCGGCGTAGGGGAGGCGGTGCGGCTCGAAGGGGCCGTGGCGGCGCAGGTACTCGCCGATGCGGTTGGCGGTCCGACGGGCCTCGTCGTAGCTCGGGTCGTCGAACATGTCGCGGTGGCTGGCCAGGCCGCCGTCCGCGAGCTGGTAGCCGACGCAGACGACGCGCGGCGGCCCGTCGAAGCGGGTGGGGTGCGCCTGCGCGAGCGAGGTCGGCATC
>DATKXQ010000227.1:0-9454 GCA_035528975.1 bacterium | reverse complement strand
AGCCCACGATCCCTATCAAGCACGCTCGCACCATAGCGTCGCCCCTTCCTACGGCGGCAGCTTCCCCCCCGAAATATCCATCATGGCTTTGAAGGAGTAATAATGGAATACGTTGAGCAAAGTAAAAAATAGCGCCACCGTAAGGGCCGCGGGGATAAAAGTCCGGGGGCGCCGGCCCCACCGCCCCGCGCGCTCCAGCACCATCTCCCAGATTACGAGCGAAAGGTTGAAGAATATGCCGACGAGGCCGGCGATCAAAAATACCGCCAGCGGATAGTACAGCCAGGCCGGGGCCCGGAGCACGAGGGCGCCGGCCGCCGCGACGGCCCCCAGCCATATGGGATAGTCGAACCAGCGGCCGAAAGGCGGGACGGACTCCTTCTTGTCCCCGCTCACGATCAGCTCGGGCGACAGCAGCGGGAACGCGAAGACCGGCAGCGCCGCGCCCGCCGCGAGGCCCGTCACGAATCGGATTACGTTGGTGGTTTCGCGGAGGCCGACGTACGACGTTATGCCGTCGACCGCCATGGGCAACAAGAGCGCGGCGACGCCGAGCGCGATGCCGAACGGCGGCAGCGCGTTCACCTTGAACCCCCGCCGGGCTATAAGGAAAAAGTAGGTCGTCGCTATCCCGGCGTAGATGCCGGCACAGCGCGCACACACCGGGAGGTAGGTACCCCCGATAGTAAGCGTGCGCGACGGCAGGCAGTGGCAGACCGCATAGCCGAAGAACTGCAAGACATGGTCGAGCCACGCCATCGCCGGGCCCTACATTACCTTGCCGCGGTAGTCGGGGAAGAGCAGCGGCGCCGCGCGGTCGCTCGTCAGGCCGGCGCCGGCGACCTCCTCGTCCCAGGTCCGCACGTGGTCCAGCGAGAGCGCGCCCAGTTCCACCGCCGGCACCTTCGCCGCCGCGGCCGCGCCCGCCCGCCGGCCGAACACGCAGACGTCCAACAGCGAGTTGCCCATCAGGCGATTCTGGCCGTGGATGCCGCCGGCGACCTCGCCCGCGAAGTAAAGGCCGGCGAGGTCTTTGCTCGAGGCGTCGGCGTTAATCAATACGCCGCCGTTCTGGTAATGCAGCGTCGGGTAGATGAGCATCGGCTCCTTCGAGATGTCGACGCCGTGGTTGTCGTACATGCGGAACTTGCCGGGGAAATCCCGCCGCACCGTCCCCGGCCCGCGCAGGACCTCGATCATCGGCGAATCCAGCCAGATGCCGTAGCGGCCCGAGGGCGTGAGGACCCCCTTACCCCGGCCGCCCTTGTCGACCGTAGCGCACTCGCGGATGAGCGCGGAGGAGGCGACGTCCCGCGTCTCGAGCGGATAGACGAATTGCTCGCCGTCGACGTTGAGGAACTGCGCGCCGGCCCCGCGCACCTTCTCGGTAATCAGGAGGCCGACGATCTGCTCCGGGTAGATGGCACCGGTGGGGTGGAACTGCGACGACTCGAGGAATACCAACTCGCAGCCGGCGTGGTAGGCCATGGCCAGGCCGTCGGCGGTGGCGCCGTAGTGGTTGGTGGTGGGAAACCCCATGATGTGGAGGCGCCCCAGGCCGCCGGTGGATACGACGGTGCACCTGGCGCGGACGACGACGTGCCGGTCGCGGTCGAGGTCGTAGAGGACCGCGCCCGCGGCCTTGCCCGCCGCGTCCTTGATAATTTCCACCGCGGGCGCGAATTCCAAAATCTTAACGTGCGTACGGCACTCCACTTCGTCGCGCAGCGTCCTCATAATCTCCGCGCCGGTGATGTCGCCGCAGGAGTGCATGCGCTTGCGGCTCGTGCCGCCGCCGTGGAGGGTGCGCATCGTCCCGTCTTCCGTCTTGTCGAACATCACGCCCAGCTTCTCGAGCCAGGCGATAACGAGCGGCGCGTCCTCGACCAGCGCCTCTACCAGCTCGGGCTTATTGGCGAAGCGGCCGCCGCCCAACACGTCGAGGTAATGTATGACCGGCGTGTCGTTTTCCTTGTCCGCGGCCTGGATGCCGCCCTCCGCCATCATCGTATTGGCGTCGCCCAGGCGGAGCTTGGTCGCGATTAGGATGTCCTTGACGCCGGCGTCGGACGCGGCGATGGCCGCGCTGCAGCCGGCGCCGCCGCCGCCGACGATCAGCAAGTCGACGTCGTAGTCGACCTTCTCGAGGTCGACCTCGGAGGGGTCGAGGCGGCTGCGCGACTCGAGGACGTCGACCAGTTCGTTGGGGTAAACCGCGCCCTTGTTGGGGCCGATGCGCAGCTCGCGCTTGGCGTCGTCCCGGAAGTCCGGGTGGAAGGCTTTGAGAAGTTCGTCTCTCTCCTCCATCGTGAGCCCGGGGTAGTGCTCGCCCCGTTTGACGGCCTCGATGCGAGCGGGCCGCGTGGCCTCCACCGTCGAAATCAGCTTCTTGAGACTGGGGTCGTAACCCATCGTTCTTTGCCTCCCGTCGCCCGGCCGGGGCGCCTAGCGGAACAACGCCCGAACTCGCCCCAACGACGCCGGCGCGACGCCGATATCATTGTTGTTGCCGGTTATCCCGAAGAAAGCCAGATACTTCGCCATCAAGTCTTTCTTTTTATATTTGCCGTCGGCCAGGGCGCCGAATATCATAGACGATACTATGACCTCGTACGTCGATTCGCCCTGGGCCGCGTAAGCGATTACGCGGGCGTTGGACCGGTTGCCCGCGCGGCGCGAGCGCACCGCGGCCACGCCGCCGGCGGCCGTCAGCTCGTCCACGTAGGCGTCGGGGCGGTCCTTCCGGTAGGAATAGTAATCGAAACTTATGCCCGCCCAGGGCCCTATGCCCTCCGCCACGTTGACGTTGCCCTCCTCGACGGTGCGGCCGTCGTCCGCGAAGCCGGCCCCGAACTTTTCAAAAAGCGTCGAGCTTCCGTACCGGTGGGCCACGTCCGTGCCCTCGACGTACAACGAGGCGCCGTCCCCGGCCAGGTAGTTACTCAATATCTGTTGTTCCGTATAGGACAACCGGCCATCGTCGGGCCAGAAGCCGCACAGCGCGAAGACGGCGTCGTATCCGCCGAGGTCGTAGGGCAACGCGTAGCGCACTTCGACGCCGGCCACGCCGTTGGCGGCCAACGCCTCCACGACCGCGCGCTCGGTCCCGACGTCGCCGCGGCCCGCGGGGTCGTCGAACGTTTGGCCGTTGTCGTGGTCCCACACGAGGACCCGCGCCCGGGCGACGCCCGAGGCGGCTAGCCACAGAGCCGATATGAAAATCCAAATTCTCACGGCGTTAAAGCGGCGGCGCATCGAACAGCAGCGCCGGCGCCAGCGCGTCGCGCCACCAGGGCGCCAGGAACGTTTGACCCACGTACGCCGCGGCCAGCATCAACAGGCCGACCAGCGCCGCGTCGCGCATCTCGCGCGCGCGCAGCGGTTGACCCAAGACCCGCGAGAGGCCCGGTTCCGCGGCCGCCAACATTATATTGACGAGGCCGAAGGCCCGGAACACCTCCCATACGGGCCAACCGAAAACGACTATCCTCCAGGGCTCGGCCGCCTGCCTGAGCAGCGTACCCAGGTAGTACGCCTGGCAATTCAGGAGCGTCGCGGCGTACGCGAACCCCGCGGCGCCGGCCGTCGCGAGGCTGAGGCCCGCGAGGAGCAACGCCTCCTTCAAACGCCAAGTCCCCCAGGCGCCGACGCCGGCGAGGTCGGCGCCCGAGCCCAACCACACCCACATGCCGTCGGCGTAGTCGGCCCCGTATGCGACCGCGGCCGCCGCCCGGGCAGGCAAAAGAACCGTGAAAAAAGCGACGGCCGCCGCTTTGCAGAACGCCCAGAAAAGGACCGCCCAGGCCGTCCCCTGGATCCCCCGATTCAAACGCGCCCAGACGATGACGGGCAGCACGGCCAATACGTCCAGCGCCGGAAGGACAAACTTGTTGGCGGCCAGGATGCCGGCGCCCGACGTAAAGAACGCGGCAACCGCCAAATACCACAACGCTCCGGGGAGCCTCAGGTTTCGCCACAGGTTCGCCGCCGCGGCCCGAAAACGTTCAACGACCTCCCGAGTAAAGTCCATGCGCTCCCCGCGCCGGCGCTACGGCCGTTTAATATACCAAAGGGCTTTCGCAAAAGCAAGGGCAAGAATGTGCGTCATCGAAGGCCCGCCGCCCGGGGCGGCCGCGCCCCGCCGGCCCTAAGCGAGCATCGCTTCCCGCACGAGCTTGACGGGCAACGAGCCCACGGCCAACAGCCGGTCGTGGAAATCGCGCAGCGACGAGTCGGGACGGCGCTCGAAATATTCGTCGCGCAGCGCCATTATTTCGCGCTTGCCGACCAGGTACGACATCGGCTGCGTCGGCGTGTAGATGTAGCGGTTTACCTCGGCCTCCGCGTTAACGCGCTCCAGCGATACCTTGTCTACCAGGAAAGCCACCGCCTCCTCGAAGGTCATTTTCCCCGTGTGCAGCGACGCGTCGATGACGACGCGGGCGGCGCGCCACAGCGTATCCTTCTTTTGGCCGAGGACCATGCGGTCGTCCCGGTAGAACCCCTGCTCCCGCATCATCTCCTCGCAGTAGAGGGCCCACCCCTCGATGAGCGGGTTGCTGTGGGTTTCGCGGCGGATACGGTTCGTCACGCGGTTGGCCCAGCACAGCTGGAGATGGTGCCCGGGGTAACCCTCGTGCAGCGCCACCACCGGGACCTTGACGCGGTTGTGGCCGGCGAGCTTCTGCTCCCGTTCCTCGGGCGAGGCGTCCGGGTCGACGGGCGTAACGTAGAAGAAGCCTTTTTGCCGCTTCTCGTACTGCGCCGGCGGCATGTACGCCGCGTACGGGATTACGGCCCGTTCGAATTCCGGCGTCGGGATGACCTCCAGCTCCTCGCCCTCGGCGATGCCGCAGAGGTCCTTCTCGACCACGAAAGCGCGCGAGCGGTCCATCCACTCGCGGTAAAAAGCTAGGACTTCGTCGGCCGCGGGATGGTCCTTTTTGAACGCCTCTATCATTTCGGCGGGTGCCGCGCCCGGTTTAATCTTTTCGGCCAGCGCCCTCATCTCGTCCTGCGCCTGCGCCACGGACTCCTCGCCGAACGCCAGGAGCGAATCGGCGTCGAAATCCAGCATGTGGTACTCGCGCAAGAGGCGGTCGAACGCCTCCCGGCCGGCCGCGAAATCCTCCCGGGACGGGAGGCCCTTGGCATAGGAGACGTAGTCCGCCAGCGCCGCCGCGGCCCGCTCGCCCGCCTCCCGGAGCGCCGCGGCGTCCTTGAAGGCCGCTTTCTCGGCGGCCGCCGGAACGACACGGCTCAGGAACGGCCCGCCCTGAGCCGCCATTTTCTCGGCCAACGCGGCGAAACGGGCCACGGGCTTCTGGAGCGCGCGCTTGGCCTGCTCGCAATACGCCGGCACCTTCTCCAGGCGCGCCCTCACGGCGCCGAGCCTTTCGGCGAGGGGGGCGTAGTCGCGCGCGAGCATGATGAAAATCGCCTGCGTCACGGTCGCCGGGACGCCGATGGGATTGCGGCGGGGCTCGTCGATAAGCCGGAGGTACGTATCCTCGCGGATGAGACGCGCGCGCGCCAGGGCGAAGTCGACGGCGTCGTCGCCGCGCGCCGTTTCGGCGGCGGCCTCCACCAGGCCGAGGTACTCGTCGACGTACGCCTCGTACGCGGCTATGCCCTCCGGCCCCGGGTCGTCCCACTGCTCGTCGTAGTCGTGGACGCCCTTAAAAGTCGCCGCCGGCGGCGAGAGCTCGTTCTCCCGGTCGAGCATGCGACCGATTATAATATTTACGTCTTCACTCATATCGTCAGCACCTTCCGCGTTGGGTTTTCCGCAAAGCTAACATACGAATCGGGGTCGGTCAAGATTTTACCTCCGGTTCGCCGCGGCCCCGGCCGGCGGCGCCAAATTACGTATTGACACGACCCCTCATAAAATATAAAATATACATATAAAGTCAGAATATAATCAGAATATAAATAGAGGCCAGCCTAAGAAGGATAATGAGAATGAATAAAATGATTGCGTTCCTGTTAGCCGGAGCGATAGTGTTTTGGTGTGCGGCGCCGGCCGTGGCCGAGGAGGAAGAAGAAGAGGAAAACTCCTCCACCGCCACCGACGAAAACGTCTATTACTACTACGGCCGGGGGGCGAATCCCTTCTTGAGCCCTTCGGGCGAAGCTCCCCAAGACGAAATCTTCTACTTCGGCGAAAGCGGCCAGGAAGATTTCGTGGAGATGAAGTTTTCGCGGTTCCAGGATACGACCGGCAAGGCGTCGCAAGACATTAAAAAGATAATCGGCGTCAGCCTGATAAGTACGTCGCTGACGATGACGGCGTGGGCGATATTCCTCCACACCGAGAATAATAGGCCCGACAACTGGAAAAAAATATACGAGGGCACGGGTACGGTGGTGTTGACGAAGGAACACACCGTTAACGTCCCGACGGTGGTTGCGGGCATTTGCCTTTCGGGCGGCGGCATCTGGTTAATGCAGAGGGACTAGGGAAGGTCCAGGGGACTAAATATAACCTAATTTATCGTAGATTCCGCCGGCCGCGAAAAATATAATGAGGTGCGCGTTAAAGGCGTCTGTGGCCCGCTTGGAACCTCTTGGGTGACCGAACCCGCAAACACGCGTCCCAGGAAGGCCGCAGCCTCGATTGGCCGGACGCGTGTTCGGATTATAAGCGAAAGGAGGAGCTAAGCGAAATAACGCGTCGACGGTAGTACTCATCTACTTCCGCAGGAAGAAAGGGGAAAACTATGAAGCGACATCTAAAAGGGATCTGCTTCCCGGTCGCGTTGATGTGCGCGGCGGCCGTGGTGGCGATTACCTCGTGCGGAACGGAAGAGCCCGGAACCAACGGCCCGAGCGAAGAATACTTCCCGGCCAGTATCGGCCAAACGTGGATCTACGACACCTACAATATAACGCGGGACCCGGCAAAGGCTCACGCGATGTACACGCACGTTTCGGTGGAGAACCTGTCGCCGACGCCCGGCGTGAAGGTCGAGCCCATCTGGGTAACCAAGTACGCTAAAAGCGATAACGACGAGTGGCTGCGCCTCAACCAGGCGGGTTACTGGGTTAACGAAGACATCTTCTTCAAATACGAATACTTCAACTACGGGACCGACCGTTTCCTCGTGCGCGGGTACCACTACTTGAGCGAGTATCGCGACCCGGTGATCGGGACCTACTTCTACAACGGCCAGGGACAGAGGATACCGTTCACCTACTTTAAAACCCCCTTCGTGGTAAACGAGACGTGGGACGTTCTCGACTACAACAACACCAATCCCGAGACCAACCCCACCGTCTACACCGACGTCGACCAGAAAGACTACTTCGGCCTCCTGCGGGACATGGACGGCGACGGCCGGCTCGACGATATGGACATCTCGATCGTGGGAAAAGTCGTGGGTAGGGCCCTCATCGCAACCGACATGGGCACGCTCGACTGCTACCAGCTCGAGCTGACGCAAACGCTCGTCTTCCACCTCACGAGCCAGGGCGACGTCCGGGACGTATCCACGACGACTTATTGGATCGCTCCCAACCACGGCATCGTCAAGGTCGTCTGGTACAAAGGCAGCAACTACCTCGACCAGTTGGAGATGCAGCTGAGGACGTGGTGGTTCATTAAGTAACGGCCCCAGAGAGCTCCGACAACACGAAAGCGAGGCTTTATGATGAAAAAAAAGCGGACCTTACTTATATGCTTCGGGGCGTTGCTGGTTTCGGCCGTTGCGGCCGGCGCGGTCGGTACCCATGCCACCTACGGTACGGCGGGCCTCTTCCGCACCTGGTCGGCGGACACCATAAAAGTCCCCAGCCTTGACGTCACGATGTTCGCCGCCCAATATTGGAGCTACGATACGCCCGAAGGCGGCAACAATTTTTTACTGCCCTCGATTGGCCTGACGCTGTGCCCGATAAAATGGTTCGAGATCGGCGGCCATTACCGGGGCGCTTTCCACTACCTCGAGCCCGTCGTCGAGACCAACACGTACGAATTCGGCGTGTCCGACGTCGGCCTCACCGGTAAGTTCCACGGCGTCGGCCAGGATCAATTCTGGATGTCGCTGGGCGGCCTGGTGTATATCGACATCCCCACCGGGACCACGGAGGACTACACCACCCCCAAAGAGGAAGCCACGGACTGGCTGACCGACAGCCAGAACAACGTCGGCATCATGGGCCTCGTCTCCAAGGACTTCCTGGAAAAGATTATCGGCATCAACGCCAACATCGGCTATGTCGTCCGCAGCGGGAACGCCAACTACGAAACCACCAAAGGCCTGAACGTTAAGATGGAGCGCCCGAACTGGTTCAAGTACGGCGTGGGCTTCGACATCAGGCCCATACCGGTGCTCTCCGTCATAAACGAGTACAGCGGCTTCATGAGCCAGACGTACGAGGGCGGCGACAAGGACAAGAACTTCGAGGTCACCCTCGGCCTCCGGACCAACGGCTACGACCTCTACCATTTCGGTTTAGGCGGCGCCTACCGCTTATCCGCCGCGGCCGCGCCGGATTTCCGCGGCTACATCCAATCCAGCATGGACATCCCGCTCACGCGCTCCGACCGCGATAAAGACGGCATCCCCGATTCCCGGGATAAGTGCCCGGACGACCCGGAGGACTACGACGGCTACATGGACAGCGACGGCTGCCCCGACACCGACAACGATAACGACGGCATCCCCGACGCGGTCGATAAGTGTCCGAACGACCCCGAGGACAAGGACGGCTTCGAGGACGACGACGGCTGCCCCGACCCGGATAACGACAACGACGGCATCCTGGACGTCAGCGACAAATGCCCGAACGAGGCCGAGGACTTCAACGGCTACGAGGACGAGGACGGCTGCCCGGAAGGCGGCGAACCCGTGAAGCCCGCCGAGAAGCCGACAGAGACCTCCTTCATCCTGGAAGGCCTCAAGTTCCAGCCCAACAGCCCGGTCATGGTCCCCGGCGCCTACACCTCGCTCGACAAGGCCGCCAAGATCATGGAAAACTACCCGGACATCAACGTCGTCATCGAGGGCCACGCCGCCTCCACCGGCCGCCCCGACTTCGAGCAATCCCTCTCCCAGGAGAGGGCGGAGGCCGTGCGCGGCGAGCTCGTAAAAACCTACGGCATCGCGGCCAGCCGCATACGCGCCGTCGGCTTCGGCAGCACCCGGTCCATCGCCGACAACGCGACGAGCGACGGCCGGGCCCGCAACCGCCGCATCGAATTCAAAGTCGAGTAGCTCCCAACTCCCGTTAACCCGAAAAAAAAGGAGGGCCGACCAGTCGGCCCTCCTCGCTTTCTACCCGAATTCGCCTACTCCGGTCGGGGCGCCATTCCCAGGAACAGCTCCTCGAGCGTAAGCGCGACGTTGCAGTTTTCGCGGAGCGCGAGCGCGGCCCGCGCCAGGCCGTCCCAGACCCGCTCCGGCGACGCCAGCCGGCCCCCCTCGGCGAGCGCGCGGCACCGCCCCTCCCA
>DATKXQ010000226.1:0-6591 GCA_035528975.1 bacterium | reverse complement strand
GCGCGGGTCACCGGCGACGAGGGAGCGCTCCTGGATTACGTAACGCCCACCGGTTTGCTGATGGCTTAATTCTACGAGCTGCCGCTCGAGGAGCAGCGGACGTTATTGGGCCGCCTGCGCCGCGAAGCCGAAGAAGCCTCTGCGACCGAAATGTTGCTCTCACATTAGTAACCCGGCCCCCGGGGGTATTGCTATGAAGCGGGATCTTACTGCCATCGTCGTCTCGGCTTTTCTGGGGGCCGCGCTGTCGTCCACTTCGGCCTGCGCGCAACAGCCACCCGAAGACTCGCCGGACCGCGAGGCGGTACGCGACGCCATAAACGAGATAAAACAGAAAAAGGTCGTCGACGTTCTCGAGCTCGCCGACGACGAGGAACAGACCTTCCTGGACGTCTACAACCGGTGGGAGGAGGTCCGGTGGAGCTACCGCGAGCGGCGGGATACGTTGATGGAGGAACTCCGCGCCGCCTTGATTGGAACGGCCGCCGGGCGCCCGCTGCCGGAAGTGCTCGACGACGTCGACGCCGTCAACGCCGAGAGCCGGGGTTCGGAGAACCGCCTGCGGACCGAATTCCGGATGCTTTTATCCGAAGAGCAATACGCCAAGCTGCTGCTCTTCGAGCACAGCTTCAACCGCAACCTCCGGCGCCTGGTCCAGGAACGACAGCTCCAGGCCCCGCCCCACGAGGCGGTGCCCGCGGGACCTTAACGCGCCGCGATACGACAACGCGAACGCCCGGCCTGCGCCGGGCGTTTTTCTATCCGCCGGAGCGGACAGGCGACGCGCCCGCATCAGTCCTTCTCCGCTTCCTCCACCAGCATCACGGGGATGCCGTCGCGGACGGGGTACTTCAGGCCGCACTTGCAGCATACGATCTTCTGGTTCGCCTCGTCGTACGCGACGTCGCCCTTGCATTCCGGGCAAGCGAGGATTTCCAAAAGCTCTTTATCTATCATGGCCCATACTCCTTCGGGTTAATATTTATGGATGAAACGCAGGCCGAGGCCGTAGCGCTGGCTCCATTCGTCCTCGTACGTGCTGCCCACGAGGTAGAAGTCGCGGCGCAGCTCGTAGTCCGCCTCCGCGGCGTGCTCGAGCACGGGGGACCCGGTCGCACCGGACCCGTATTCGTGGTACTTGCCGGTGTACGAGATGAACAGGTCGCGTGTGAGGTGCTGGCCCACGGTGAACTCGGCGTACGGATTCTCGGCCTCGCCGGTGAAGACGTTGGCGTCGAAGGTGAAGACGTCCACGCCCATCTCGCGGCGCACCGCCCGGGCGACCTCCGCCTCGGCGTAGTGGCGCACGTAGTCGCTCGAGCCCTTGGTGGCCAGCTCGCCGGAGGAGAGGTCGTTATAATCGTCCCACGTGACGTCGAGCGCCAGGACCCGCGTGATATCCTCCTGCAACAAGCTGACCGAAAGGCCCGACTTCGTCTCGTAGCTCAGTTCCAGTATCGGCTCGCGCAGCGTACCCGTAACGTCGACGTAGACGACGGCGTCGGCGTTGCCGGCGCGCATCGCCCGTATCTCCCGCCGGGCGCGCAATTTTATTAAGGGGTTCAACTCCTCGGTACCGGTAAAAGTGATGTCCGCTTCCTCGACGGCGAAGTCCCGCTTGAGGAAATAGTAATAGCCGCGGCGGGACTTCAGCCAGCCGGTGTAAACGGGAACGCCCCCCACCTTGCGAACGGTGACGTCGGCCTCCAGCTCGATCTCGGCATCCTTGTTCCGCAACCACAATCCCCCCGGGGCCGTCACGTGGACTTCGTAGTCCAGGCCCGCCGCCGGGGATGCACCCCCGGCCGTCGGCGACGAGCCGCCGAAATCCACGGTAATAAGGCCGCTGGTCAATTCGACCTCCGCGACCGCCCGCAAGCGGCCCACGGGCCCCGATACGTTGGCGCTGATGTCCCCCAGGGCCTGGACGTCGCTTATCGCCCGGACGACGTAATCCCGAATGTCGAGCGTTATGTCCAGCTCCTCGGCCTTAAAGCCCTCGAACGCGACGCTGCCCCATACGCGGCCTTCCCCCTCGTCCAGCGAGAAGGTCAGCGGTTCCTCGGGCGATACCGAAAGCTTCCCCTCCCGCGTTTCGACCGTCCCCGCGAGATGCGAGAACGAAGAGCGGAGGGCGCGGACCGCCCCCTCGCCCTCGAGGACCTGGACGCGGCCGTCGAATACCGGCCGTTCGTACGTCCCGCCCAGCTCTATCCGCCCGCGGACCTTCCCGCCCGTTATGAACACCTCGTCGCTGAGCGGATTGGCGACGCGGAGGTCGAGGTCCGTGAAATCGGCCTTGAGGGCCATCACGCCCGCGGCCGGCCCCTCCCCACCCCCCAGGGCCAGAGGCAACTTCCCGGTGACGACGACGTTGGGTAGGGTCTTCTCCGAAAGCGACAGCTCGCGTATATCCACGAAGCCGTCGCGATACGAGAAATCGGCCCGCCCTTTCGCGAAACTCACCCCGCCCCACCGCAGCTCGCTCAACAACAGGTTGCCGCGGATGGCGGGCGAAGACGCGGTCCCCGACGCGGTTATGACGCCGTCGACGTAACCCTCCTCTACCAGACCCGGCTCGTAGAGGCTCGTCAACGCGTTCATCTTGAACCGCGAAAACCACACCGTGACGTCCAGGGATTCTTCGCCCTCGCCGGCGAAGGCCGTGAGCGGCAGATAGGCGGAGGCGCGCAGCGTGCCGCCCAGCAAACCCGCGACGATGCCGGGTATGATGATGCGTTCGTTTTCGTACGAGGCCTCGCCGTGCACGTACTCTATGGGCTGGCCGTTGAGGATGAGGTTGGACGCCGCGAGGTTGGCGTAGAGGGACAGGGCCCGGGAGGAACCGCCCACGTCCAGACGGATCCGGTCCAACGTACCGCTCAGGTCCACGCCGAGGTCCTCGGGCATCAAATCTCCCAGCGGGACGCCCCGGGCCTCGGCCACGAGGTTCAGGGGGCCGCCCTCCGGCGAGAACGTCCCCGCCAGCGAGAACTCGCCGCCCCGGTATTTGAGGACACCTCCGCCCAATGCGTACCCGTCCCCCTCGCGGACGAGAACCAGCGGCTCCGTGAGCGCGGCGTGGGTGGCGCCGACCTCCAATTCCAGGCTCGTCAACTCGGCGCGTTCGGCCCGGGCGTCGTAGCCGAGCTCGAACCAGGCCTTATCGCCTCCCTCGCTTTCCAGATAACCGTTCCGCACGACGTAGGTGTCGCCGCCGACGTTTAGGTCCCCCAAAAAGCGGGAGACGAACGCGGGCCCCGCCTTCACGTCCCAGGCCATGACGTGGAGCTCGGCCTCGTCGTCGCGGCCGTAGTCTTTCCAATAGCCCTCGAGCCGCGCCGCGCCGCACGCGAAACGGTCGTACGTCAAATCGTTGAATACGACGCCCCCCTCGAACGAGGGGTAGTTGTGCGGACCGGAGATGCGCCCGTCGAAGGACACCAGCCCCTTAAGGCGGTCCAACTTGCTCCCGGCCTCGAAACCCGCGATGGGCAAGTTCCGCCCCTCGACTATCAGGTCCAGGGCTTGCGGGTCGCCGCTGCCCTTGACGAAAAGGTCGCCGCCGGCCACCCGCAGGAACAGGCCGGCGATATCGACCTTGGCGCGCGTATAGCGGAAGTCGGCGTTCCCCCCCTCGATCAAGACGGGCCCCAACTGGCCCGGGCTCAGGTAGACCGAGACGTCGACGTTGTAGTCGTCGGCGGTCAAACCGACCCCCGAGAATTGGAGCCGGGCATCCACGTCGGTTTCGAAATAGTCACTCTCGACGTAGTCGGCGAGGTTCATCCGCAGCAAGCGGGCCTCGCCCCAGTACACCGGCTTCTCGCCGGACAGGTCCACCGTCATCTTGACGTAGGTGGGGGTACGGTTCATGCGACCCTCGAAACCGTTTACCCGGATATGCTTGGCGGGGATATCGAAATCGTAGTACGTTACGACGTCCTCGAGGTCGAAGCCGTACAGGTAGCCGTCGTCCACGGTCAAGGTGCCGCTCTGGGTGAGCTCGTCGGGGGGCCCGGCCAGCGTACCCGAATACCGGCCCCGGCCGAAGAACTCCAGCGGGTCGTCGAAGACGCCCTGCGCCACTTCGCCGATGTCGAGCGGGTCGGCCTCGAACCTGAGATCGAGGTACGTCTCGGGTTCGAACTTTATGGTTCCGTAGGTCGTGACGGTCGTGTTCCGCGACGCCACGTCCAAACCGCCGAAATGCATACGGCGGGCGTTTATGGCGAGCGAGCCCGAGCCGAAATGGGGTATGCGCTGGCCGAATTCCGGGAAGTAACAGCTGCATTGCCGCAAATCTATGAACACGGCGCCCCGCGCCTTGGTGAAAGTGCACCTGATGTCGGCGTGCGCGAACTCGGTCAAGGGGCTGTTTAAATCCATCTTGAAGTACGCGTCCTCCAGGAACACGTCGGTGATCACGAAGTAGACGCCCTTCCCCTTGGGAGGACCTTTGGGGCCGAAGATGCGGTCGAGGTTTATGCGGCCGTCGGGGTCCTCGTGGAGCACGAGTCGCGGCCGGACGCAGTGGATGTAGTCTACCGTGGCGTCGCGGCGAATGAAGCGGACGGGGTCGTAGCGCACGTGGATCTCGTCGATGGCGAGGGCCGGGCCGTCGCGCTCCAGCGAGGGGCCGTCGCCGATGACGAAATCGTAGATGTCCAAGCCGGTGAGGAGGCTGCCCTCCACGCGCCCCACGCGGCACTCCGTCTGGGTGTAGGAGCCCATGTATTTCTCGATGGCGAAGCGAGTGAGGGAGTGGAAATACCCGGCGCCGTAGAGGGCGAAGGCGAGCGCGAAGACGAACGCCGTGATGATTAAAACGAAGAGGCCGAGGACCCGCACGAATACGAGCGCGACCTTGACGATTATCAAGAGCGCGTCGCGCAAAACGCCAAGGACCTTCCGTGCGAACCTCAACACGACCTCGCAGGCGCCTCCGTTAAAAGACGTGACCGAACGCCAGATAGAAGTGCCCCGGGCCTCCCCCCGCCCCCTCCTCGAGGACGGGTTGGGCGTAGTCGAAGCGGATCGGCCCCACCGGCGTGTTGTACCTGATGCCGAAGCCGGCGCCGTACACCGGGGCCCGCTTGCGCGTTTCCTTCCATTCGCTCCATACGTTGCCGCCGTCGACGAACAGGCCGGGCCACAGATTGCCGAGGTTGAGGCCGATGCCCGGCACCCTCCTCCCCGCGGTAAAGGGCAGCTGGAAGCGGAGCTCCACGTTGACCGTGAACAGGAGGTTGCCGCCGGCCGGGATATCTTCGCCGTCGAAGCTCGCCTTGGGGCCGACCTCGTCCTGGCCGTAGCCGCGCACGGAATAAGCTCCGCCGGAGAAGAACTTCTCCACGTACGGGATGTCCTTCGTCTCGCCGTAGGGGCGGGCGTAGCCGCCGCGCACGTGCGCCGCCGCGGTCGCGGCGTTGCCGACGGGGACGTATTGCCGGGCGTCGCCTATGACGCGCCAGAAATCCGTACCGGGAAAGAAGCCGCCGGCCGTCTCCTCCGAGCCGAAGAGGTATATACCCCGGAGCGGATTGAAGACGTCGTCGCGCGTGGAATAGGTCGACGAAAAAATGATGCTCGTTATGTTCTGGAGCCCCCGCGTGCCGGAGACCCTCTCGGAGGGCCCACCCTCGCCCACGGGCCACGCGATGGAGATGTCGTCCTCGCCCGTCACGATCTGGGTTTTGAACCTCTTGAACTTGAAGCCGCCCGTGACCTCCAAGTCGTCGGTGAGCTCGCGGGTCACGCGCGGCTCGAGGGCGGCCTCCCACTGCCTTATGCCGAAGCCCAGCTGGTCGTCGTAGTCGAGCTTCCGCTTGTAGGAGAGCGTCGACGTGCCCCTGTAGCGGTATCCGAACAGCCAGGGCTCGGTGTACGTCACCTCGGCGCCGAACTCCGATTCGCGGGTGACGAAGCCGTACGCGGCGGATACCTCCAACGAGAGACGCTGGTTGTTGCCGAAGACGTTGTTGTGGCCCCACCCCACGGTGAAGGACGCCCGGTCCGGCGACTCGTAGCCGGGTTCGAGCTTGTAGTACTTGAACTTGTCCTCCCGCACGATGACCAGAATGTCTATCAGGTCCGGAGAGCGGCGCGAGTCCACCCCTTCCAGCGTGAGGTCGCGGTACAGGCCCGTGCGGGAAATCTTGGCGCGGCTCTCGTCAATTTTAGACCCGTTCCACAGCCGGTCGGGTTTAATCTTATATTCTATCTCGCGGGTGATTATCTTGGGCCGCGTCTTCTCGTTGCCCGCCACCACTATCTCGCCGATGCGGTAAACCTTTCCCTCTTCCACGTCGAAGGTGGCGACGCCGGTCTCGCGGTTTATATGGAGCGTGGCACTCGCCCGGGCGTAGCCGTGGTCGCTGTAGTAGCGGCCTATCTTCAGCGCGGCCTCGTTCAAAAGCTTCGCGGAGAGGGGCGACCCCACGTCGACGCCCAGGTTCTCGCGCACGGCGAGGTAACGCTCGCGGTCGACGCCCTCGAGCAGGATGTCGGTTATGACGGCCCGCGGCCCCTCTTCGACGCGAATATCCAACTTGCGCTCGCCTTCCTTCACGTCGCGAAACGCCCAGCGCA
>DATKXQ010000225.1:0-2504 GCA_035528975.1 bacterium | reverse complement strand
CGGGCGACGACCATCGCCTCTATAATCGCGAGGGCGTTCTCCGTGACGAGGGGGCAGCCGCTCTCGCCCTCCTCGTGTTCGACCCGGGCCAGCTTGTCGACGTCGCGGCCCGACTTGAAGCCGAATAGGCCGATGAACGTCATCGGCGTCTCCTCCGCCAGCACGGAAACGCCGAAGACGCCGCCGCGGGAGACGTACTCGTGCGTCAGGTTCTCTTTGTTGAGCGCGACCGCGATGCGCGCGGGGTCCGCCGCCACCTGGACTACGGTGTTGGCTATTTGGCCGTCGGCCTTGCCGTCCGCGCACGACGTCACGACGTACAGGCCGTACGTCAGGTTAAACAGGCATGAGGGGTTGTAATCCGCCACGGCTCGGACCTCCCGTCTACGCGGCCTTTACGGCCCGGGCGACCTCGCGGCCCAGCTCCTCGCACGCCGCCAGGTCCTCCGGCGTCGGCTGCCACTTGGCGCGGACGCCCGGCGCCGCCACCGCTATCTTACACCGCTCGAGATGTTCCTCTATCATCTTGACCGCCTCGCCGCTCCAGCCGTACGAGCCGAAGGCGGCGCCCACCTTGTTCTTGAAGCCGAGGCCACGCAAGTCCTCCATGTACGTTCCGAGCGTCGAGATGTAGCCGCGGTTGACGGTCGGCGAGCCTACGACCAGCGCCCGGGCGTCGAAGATCTCGGTTAGCACGCGGTTGCGGTCGGAAGTCGGCGCGTAGAAGATCTTGTACGGGACGCCCTCGGCGGCCAGGCCGGCGCCGACGGCCTCGGCCATATGGCGCGTGCCCTGCCACATCGTGTCGTACAGAATGACGGCGCGCGCCTCGCCCCGCTGCGCGGCCCACTCTTTATACTTCTCCCCGATCTGCAGGGGGTTGTCGCGCCAGATGACGCCGTGGCTGGGCGCTATCACGTCGACGGGGAGGCCGAGCGCCAGGACCTCGTCTATTTTCTTTATTACGAAATCGCTGAAGGGGGTGAGGATGTTGGCGTAGTAGCGGAGCGCTTCCTCGTAAAGCTCGTGTTGGTTCACCTCGTCGTTGAAGCGCCGGTCGGTGGCGTAGTGTTGGCCGAAGGCGTCGTTGGGCATCAGGACGTTTTGGCCGGTGAGGTAGGTGAACATGCTGTCGGGCCAGTGGAGCATGGGCGCCTCGACGAACACCAGCTCGTGTCGGCCGATACTAATTTTGTCGCCCGTGGCCACCGGCTTGAAGTTCCAGGGGTGGTGGTAATGCCCCGGGATGCTCTCGGCGCCGCGCTTCGAGACGACGACGGTCGCCTCCGGGCAGTGGCGCATTATGGCCGGCAGGCCGCCGGAGTGGTCGGCCTCGGCGTGGTTCGCGACGACGACGTCGATCGACGCGGGGTCGACGACCTCGCGGACGTTGGCGAGGAAGTCGTCGGCGAACGGGCCCCACACCGTATCGACGAGGACCGTCTTCTCGTCTTTAATAAGGTACGAATTGTACGTCGAGCCGCGCGGCGTGGAGAGCTCGTAGCCGTGGAAGTGCCGCAGCGCCCAGTCCACGACGCCTACCCAGTACACGCCCTCGCATATTTCCGTAACCATGTATATCGCCTCCTCTGCTTCCCCCTTCGCCTTAGCCGCCGGCGCGCGCCAGGTCCGCGACCAGCGAGCATATCTTGCCGAGGAACTCGCCGTCCTCGCTCGAGAAGGGCGCGAGGGTGTGGGAATCAATGTCGAGCTCGCCCCACACGTCGCCGCCGACGAGTATCGGCAGGACGATCTCGGCCTTGACCTCGGGGCTGCACGCCAGGTAGTTGGTCTCCCTGGAGACGTCCTGGACGACGAACATCCGCCGCGTGTGGGCGGCGCGGCCGCAGATGCCGGTACCCACGGAGATGCGCACGTGTTCGGTCGGCGCGCCGTTGTACGGGCCGAGGACGAGGTCGTCCGGCTTCTCGGCGTCGGTCAGGTAAAAACCCACCCAATCGAAGTAGGGCACTTCCCGGCGGAGCAGGTCGCAAATTCGCTGAAGCTTTTTCTCCCGCGAGTCGGGGCCCTCGATAATAGCCTTCACGTTCGGCAGGAGCCCTTCGTAGATCTTGGCCTTGTCGGTCATCGATTCCTTCCTCTCTCGTCTCCTTCTTCGCCCTTCAATTCATCCCAGCGTTGGAACGCGCGCCTCAGGTGCGGTATCGTTATGGAGCCGCCCACGACGAGGCCCACCGCCAACGCCTCCGCGAGCTCCTCGTCCGTCACGCCCTCCCGGCGGCATCGCCCCAGGTGATACGTTACGCAATCGTCGCAGCGCAGCGCGAGCGACGCGACCAGCCCCAACAGCTCCTTCACCTTCGCCGGCAGCGCCCCCTCGCGGTAGACGCTCGCGTCGACGTTGAAGAACCGCTTGATATCGCGCCCCGCGTACTTGAGGACGAGGCGGTTCAGCTCCTCGCGCTCGGCCTCGAATGTATCGGCTTCCGTCATTATTTGTAACCGCCCACCTCCTCGGCCGCCTTCGCTCGCGGCCCCGCGCG
>DATKXQ010000224.1:0-2540 GCA_035528975.1 bacterium | reverse complement strand
CCATATCCGCGCCGCAGCGCGGGCAGATAGCCTCGCTCGTCCAGCAGTCGCACTCGGGGCAGGGCCGCAACTCGCCGCTCGCGCGGTCAACGTCGCGGTGCGTTACGCCGGGGGGTAAGTAACCGTCTTCGCTCATTTTGCTCTCCGCAACGCGGCGTCGCGTTCTTTCGCTGCTTTATCGCGGGCCGATTTATACTCCTCTTGTGCAATTTTTATTAAGGTCTCTTTTTCGTTGAGTGCCGCCGTCCGCGCTTGGCTGAACACCTTATTTGTGGAGCAAAACGCTGCGTCCCGGATCTGCTTCGCCGGTTCGACGGTTTTGTTGTAGATTTTATAGGCTCGGTCACACGCTTGCCTTTGTTTATCGTAAGCCTTTGCGGTTACCTTGTTAAACTTCTCGTTTGCGGCACAGCGCGTTTCTTTTACTATCGCTTCCATCGGAGCCATCGCCTTTTTTTCGGCCTGTCGCGCTTGGGCCATAGCTTTATCGATAGCCTTCGCGGCTACGGTTTCGGCGGCGGCGAATTCCGCCCAAATCGCTTTTTCTTTTGCCGTTAATTTCTCCATTATATTCCTTTCCTCTTTTTGGGCGGGGCGGCTCGGGTCAACAGTAGCGCGGGAGCGCCTTCGCCGCCCCGCCGGTTATGAGAGGAGGTTCAGTATTCCGCGGCCGGGGCGTCGTTGGCGGCCGTCGATTCGACGGGCGCCCTATCGAGCGCGCCTTCGATTTGTTGCAGCACGCCTTCGAGCTCGGGCCAGGTCTCAACGTTCGTTTCGCCGACGGGCTTAAACACCGGGACGTAGTACGGCGCCGGCTTCGTCTCCTTGCGAAGCGTGATGGTGCAGCCGGTGTGATAGAGCGGCTTTTTCCGCCGTTGCGCTGCGGCGATGAAGTTTCGCGCCGGCTTGATACCGGTCCGCGATACCGAGAACAGGAACGGTGCGCCGGTGCCATCGAGGCCGATAAAGTCGTAGACGATAGCGCACGGCGGTTTCGCGTCCTCGGTCCATACCGCGTCAGGGCACGTAACGCATGAGCCGCCCGGCTCGCCGACGCCGGTCATTGCGTCGCGGGAGCGACACAGCGGCGCCTCCATGTTCTTGAGCGACGGATCCCAGCGGACGCGGCCGCGACGGAGGCCGAGGATGATGCACTCAATTTCGGTGAACGTCTCCTCCGTCTGGGTATTGAGGAAGACGCCGGCCGGGTGTTCTTCGGAGTCCTTTTGGATGATGCGAAGCCGCGGCATCGGCATTTCCTCTTCGGGAATGTACTGCCGCGCGTACTTGTCCGGCACCGCCGGCACGGCGGCGCTGGGTTCAGCGTCGACGATTTCTTCCGGTTCCGGAACTTCCGGCTCCGCGTCGTAGGGCCGTTCTTCCTTTTTGTCCTTTGCCATCTCTTTTTCCTCCTGGTTAAAAAAGTATCGTTTAATAACGTTTTTTCTCGCGTGTTTTGAACATCTCGACCGCGCCGTCGAGGCCGAGGCACAACGGCGCGAAGCCGCACCACGAGCACTCGCGGCCGACGTTCATCACGTCGAAGCGCTCGCGCTCGTAGAAACGTATGAGCCCGGCGACCTTGCGGGCGTAATCCTCGAAGGCATGCACGTCGTCGAGCGTCCGCGCCGGCGCGTAATAGCGGAAGGCGTCGGGCACCTTCGTCTTTTTGAGGACGGTGATGTAGAGGCCGTCGGGGAGGCGTTCGTACTTCTTCCAACAGAGATAGGCGTAAGCGGTAAGTTGCGGCGATACGGCCGCGGCGATTTCGTCCGACTCGCCCCAGCCCGCGACCGTCTTATGGTCGCCGACGTAGAGCCTACCGTCGCGCTCCTCGATGATGTCGGCGAAGCCCTGCAATACGAGGCCGACGTCAATGTCGTGTCTCAGGAAGGCTTCGCACGCTAAGACCGTCGCGGTTAGAACTTCGTCGCGGTGCTTCTCGTACCAGAGGGCGACGAGGGCGCGGCCCTTCGCCAGTAAATCCTCGAACGGTTCCTTTTCCTTGAAGCTGATGCCGTCGCGGTTAGCCGCGGCGAAGTGTACGGCGAAGGCGCCGGCTACCTCCTCGACCGTCATCGGCGCGTTCTGGCGGCCGTAGGCGGCGGCGATGGCGGCGTGGACGGCCCGGCCGAAGGCGAACGCCGCCGGCGTCGAGACCGGCTCGAGCTGGTCGACGTAGCGGTAGCGGTATTTGCGCGGGCACGACAGCGCCGTCTCGATGGTGGTATGCGACAGCTTGACGCACGCGTCGAATTGTTTCTC
The DNA here is from genome assembly GCA_035528975.1 of bacterium. GTDB lineage: Bacteria > RBG-13-66-14 > B26-G2 > WVWN01 > WVWN01 > WVWN01. Next base: position 275 of record DATKXQ010000224.1, on the reverse strand, counting down.
GGCCATCGCTTACGCCCCTTCCGCGCGGAACCGCAGCGGTTGCTCGGGCAGGTTGAGTTCGGCGCCGGGCTCCAGCGCCTCGGCGGCGAGGTGTAGCTCGCGGCGCTTTCCTACCAGCGCGTTGAAATTCGCCGTGCCGCGTTCGCGGTTAAACTTCGCGCAGGCGGCGGCGTAGGCGTGGGCGGCGTCGAGTACCTTTTGCTCCTTGAGTGCGGTCGTCATTTCAGCACCTCTTTTTCCGCGTATTTAAAACAGCCGCGGAGTTGTTTGCGGCA
>DATKXQ010000223.1:0-3457 GCA_035528975.1 bacterium | reverse complement strand
CGTGACGGTGGCGGGCGGCGGCGAGACCATTCAGGCCGCGCGGCAGTTCGGCGTCGCCGGCCGCCTCAGCCACATATCGACCGGCGGCGGCGCGTCGTTAAAATATTTGGAAGGCAAGCCCCTCGCGGCCATAGAGGTGTTGGACCGCAAGTGACGTTCGTATATAAAGTAAAAAGCGCCGGTTAGACGCCGGCGCTTTTTATATACTTGCCTTCGGGATGGTATTGTGTTATACTGCGTTCAGTAACCGGCCTGACGAGTATATTTATTGACCGTATGGTCGATTAAGTGGAAATGAAGAGAGAGAACAAGAAACTCAGCCGGCGCGAGCGCGAAAGGTCGCTCCGGCGGGCCGAGATCCTCGCCGCGGCGCGGAAGGTCTTCGGCGCGCGCGGGTACGAGGGCGCGACGCTCGACGAGGTAGCGCGCGAGGCGGAGTTCGCGAAGGGGACGCTGTACAGTTATTTCGATTCCAAGGCCGAGCTTTTCGCGGCGCTGGTCGAACATGAGTTTGACGAGTTCCAAAAAAACATAAAAGAAGTCCTTGCGCGGGAACCGGACGCCGCCGACGCCGCCCGCGCCGTTATTGCCGTTCTGTTGGAGTTCTTTCAGTCGCGGAGCGATTTCTACCGCGTCGCGATGTCGCTGCGCGAGACCGGGAAGCAAGAAGAGGCGGAGAAGATACGCGGCGTCGTTATGAAGAGGGTAAACGAATTGGCCGACCTCTTGGGCGGTCGGTTCGCGGAAGGGATTCGGGAAGGTTTCTTCAAGGAGTACGACGCGCGGTTTTTAGGGTTCTTGCTTTTGGGCATAGTACATTACTATTCGGTCTACATGATGCGTTTCGGCCCCGGCATAGACCTCACCAAGGGGACCGAGATGCTGTGCGATATATACCTGGACGGCGTCCGGGAGTTGCGGCCTGACGCCGCGGAGGAGTAATGAAGTCCTTCAAGTGGATATTGATTATTCCGGCGTTTACGCTGGCGGCGGCATGGGCCCAGGAAGCCCCCGCGAAATTTTCGCTGGCCGACGCGGTCGAGCGGGCTCTCGCCGTCGACGAGGGGTACCTGAGCGCGCAAGAGGATTTAACCGCGGCGGAAGCCAGCATCGCGGAGGCCAAGTCGGCCCTCTACCCGAGGGTAACCTTCGACGCCGCGGCAACTAAAATGATAGGCCTGCCGACGGTAGTAATCGAGGCCAATTCCCTGGGGCCGGGTTTCCCGCCGGAGGCCGTCGAGTTCTCGGCGGCGAACGAGGAGAACCTGACGGTGGGTCTGACGGCGGTGCAACCGCTTTACCAGGGGGGCCGCGCCTGGACCGCGTACGGCATCGCGAAGTCCTACTACGCGTTGGCCGACGAAAACGTGCGCCAAACCCGCGGCGATACCGTGTACGCGGTCGCGAAAGCTTATTACGGCGCGGTGCTCGCGGACGAGGCGGTGGGCGTTGCCAACACGGGCGTCGCGGTCGCCGCCAGCCACGTCCAGGCAACCGAGGATAGATACGACGCGGGCCTCGTTTCCGAGTACGACGTTTTACGGGCCAGGGTCGAATTGGTCAACCTCGAGACGGCGCAAAGCCGGGTCGAGGACGGCCGGGCGGCGGCCCTGCGCTATCTCTTGACCCTTTTGAATATGCCTCCCGACTCGGAAATCGCCCTGACGGACCGGCTGGCGTACGAGCTGGAGGTCTACGACCTCGACGATTCGCTCGCCGCGGCGGAGGACAAACGCTCCGAGTTGGCCCAGCTGGAGTTGACGCGCCGACTCGCGGAGGGTAACGTCAAGATCGCCCGGGCCGGGGACAATCCGTCCCTGTATTTTACGGCCGCGTACAGCGATTACGCCAACCGGTTCTCTTTCGACTTCGCGGACCAGTGGCGCCAACAGGGGATGTTGAACCTCTCGTTATCCTGGCCCATCTTCGACGGCTTCGCTACGCGCAGTAGCGTCGGCAAAGCCCGCGCCGAGCTGTATAAGGCCGAATTGAACCAGGCCCGGTTGGCGGAGGGTATCGACGCCGAAGTCCGCACGGCTTACGACGCGTTGAAGACCGCCGAGGCGACGGTTCGTTCCCAAAGGGAAAACGTAAACCTGGCGGAACGGGGTTTGGGAATCGCCCAGGCGCGGTACGACGCGGGCCTGATGTCCAACCTGGAGGTGTTGGACGCGCAGGGGGCGTTGACGCGGGCGCGCCTCGGCTACTACGAGTCGCTCCGCGGCTACTCGCTGGCGAAGCTCGATATGCGGCGCGTGCGCGGCGAGCTGAACGAAATTGAATTCTGACGGTCGGGGGACAGGAAGTAAATAATAAAAGGGCGGCCGTAAGGCCGCCCATATTAGTTGGCTATGATATATATCCGTTACTCTTCGGAAGGGCCTTTTTCGGCGGGGGGGCCGGCTTCGGCCTTGACTTCGGCCTTATCGGCTTCCGGTGCGGCCGGTTCCGTTTTAAGGCGCTCTTTTTTGGGGGCGGCCGGTTTAACGGGTTTCGCCTTGCTCTCGAGCGGGGCCTTCTTTTTCTTCTTAACGCGGGCTTCTTTTTCGTGGCGGAGTTTTTCGCCGCGGGCTATGGCGTCCGAGGTGGAGGCCTCTTCGGCCAGGCCGTACCTCTTGCGGAAGCGGTCGACGCGGCCCGCGGTATCGACGAGCTTCTGCTTGCCGGTGTAAAACGGGTGGCAGTTCGAGCAAATTTCCACGTTTACGCCCGGCCTGGTGGTGCGGACCTCGACCTCGTTGCCGCAGGCGCACCGTACGATAGCGAGCTCGTATTTCGGATGTATGTCTTTTTTCATTATCCCGTCAAACCTTTCGTGTAAAATTTTAGATATGGATTATAACATATCCAATTCCTTCCGGCAAACGGTTTTTTATCTTTAACCCGAAAGAAAGAAAATCGCACTCGGCCTATTTCATTATCGGCAAAAATATGTTATAAATATAGCGTGGAAGGGGCCCGGGCGGCCGCGGCCGCGCTCTGAGCGTAGGCCGAGGAAATTCCGGGCTTCACCGGGCAGGGTGCCGGGTAACACCCGGGCGCCGCGAGGCGACGGAAAGTGCCGCAGAAAACATACCGCCGATGGCCGCTTCGCGCGGCACAGGCAAGGGTGAAAAGGCGAGGTAAGAGCTCACCGCGGCGTCGGTAACGGCGCCGGCACGGCAAACCCCACCCGAAGCAAGGCCGAATAGGCGGCGGGACCGGCCCGGGTCACGCGCCCTCGGGCGCGCCGCCGCGGGTAGGCCGCTCGAGCCGGACGGCGACGTCCGGCCCAGATGAATGGTCGCCGCCCGGCCGCGAGGCCGGGTACAGAACCCGGATTACAGGGCACCTTCCGTAGGTTGCGAAAATAAGGCTTGACAAATTGGCCCGGCCTTTATAGAATTGAACCGGTAGGTAGGTGAACGTTTAATAACCCCTTGAGAGGAGGATACGATGAGAAAGGTTTTCGTAATTA